>DASWKT010000023.1:0-3797 GCA_036396515.1 Anaerolineales bacterium
GCAAACTGCTGGGACGGTATATAGGACGGTATTTTTCTCTTTTCCTGCGTGAAACCGCGGACGATGGGATAGTTATAGAACCGGCGCGGTATGAAGGATGGTGTTTTTCTCTTTTTCGCAGTGAGACTGCGGATCACAGGATGATCATAAAACTGGGATTTCAGATTTGGATTGGCAAGCATTTCATGAATGGCATCCTGCATGTCCTTTGCCCGCTTATCGAGTAGTGTGTTGATCCATTCCTGGATTTGAATGGTGGTCAGACTGAGCACGACCCAAACGAATATGAGGCCGATCGCCACCTCAACAATTGCGCCTACATTCATGCTATGCTCCTTTGAGAGAAAGGGGAATTTGAAATGGTGACTGTTCGCATCCTAGAAAGAAGCGATGGCCTTCTTTCTATCGTCATACGTTTCGATGAACATGTCAAAGCCGCTCATTTCAAAGGTCGTCTGGGTCTCTTTGGAGAGGTTTAGCAATTTTAGATGTGGTGATTTGTAGGTCCCGGCGCTGATGCCTTTTTTCACTTCTTCTTCACTCAGATTGGAACTGGGATGGCGAGCTCGAAGGTCATTGAAGATCTGGTGTAAGGCGCGAAAGCCGGCGCTGCTGACGTAGGGTGCATGAGCGAGGTCAACAAGAATATACTGTGCTCCGTCTTTGATCAGCTCGTTCACTTTTGACTGGAATACTTGATAAGTTGCAGAGTCGATGTTGCCATCCACATGCAGGACCGTAACGGGAACTCGGCCATTTTCAGTTGAGACTTTGATTTCCATGCTACTCCTCCAGGTTGAAATAATTATCCTTAAGTGACCTTGAGCGTGTTGTCCTTCTCAAGTTAACTAGTATATGAAAGATTGGCTTAATTTTCAAGCCTTAGGCGTTGGGAGTTTTCAGCTGATTTCGGTTATGTGATTGATTGACCATATATATGCCGACCAGCGCGATCGCCCCGCCGACTCCTTGCCAGATGCTGGGAATTTCATGCAGTAGGGGAATTGCAAGAATCGCCGTTACGACGGGTTGCAGGACCATGGTCGGGGCAACGATGGAAGCAGGGAGGTGCCCGAGCGCGTAGGCCAGCGCCATGTAGCCGATCAGTTGGGAAACGATGGCAGTCGCCAGGAAGATCAGCCATGTCCGTGTGTCGAAGCCGGTCAGAGGGTACTTAAATGCCAGATTGATAATGAACAGCGCGACGCTCGCGCCGATTCCAACAAGCCAAATGTGGCTGATCACGTCGAAGTGCAGCCGGCTTTTTTCAGTAAAGAGAAAATATCCGCCGTAGAAAAAACCGGTAAGGGTTGCCATCACATCGCCGATGCCGAAGCGGGGATGCAGGATAAAGTCTGTTCCCATGATGAGCGCGGCGCCGATCAGGGTGATCCCCAGCCCACGCCAAAAGGCTGTGCTGAGTTGCTGGCGAAGGATCAACCATGTTCCCAAAGCAACCCACAGTGGAGCCGTGTTGCCAAGCAGTGTGGCGTTGGCAGCTGTCGTATAGGATAGTGAGGATGTCCATAATGCCAGGTCGCCGGCCGTGAACACGCCTGCCAGAAGCGGGAATAATACCGACCAGGATTTAATAGACGCGCTTCTTTTCGCGCGCGGGAGGAAAAAAGGGAACAACAAAAAGATGGAAAAGAAAAGACGGTAGAATGCGGTGACAGGTCCGGGTGCGTTTGCCCAGCGAACAAACATGGCAGAGAAGCTGAGCGCGAGGATGCCCGCGCCTAGAGCGAGATAGGCGAGTAAGGCTTTGTTTTGGGTCATATAGATGATCGTGTGTGATGGGATGGTTGAGAATTTATTGGACCTGGAGAAAATCGAGGAGTGCGGGAAGTTCAGATAAGGAGGTCAGGCTCGCGTCCGGCTGGATGTGCATCTGGTCATCGGTTCTATCACCGGCGCGTCGGCTGATCCAGATTCCGTACAGGCCCGCATTTTTTGCGCCGCGGATGTCGGCTTCCAAATTATCGCCCACCATTACTGCCTCACTCGGCAGGAAATACCAGTTCGACAGAGCCAGTTCGAAAATGCGCGGATGCGGTTTTCGGTAGCTGCATGCGGCCGAGGTGACAATGAAATCAAAGAATGATGAAATGCCCATGCGCTGGGCAAGTTGATGCACATCGTCATCGTCGCCAGCATTCGAAATCAACCCAAGACGATATCCATCTGCTTCCAATTTCTTCAGGGTCGGCAGGGTGTCGTCTTCCAATATCCAGTTGGTCTGCGTAATGGCAAACAAACGATCCAATGCGCTGCGTATAATGGCGTCCGGTACATTGTCATACCCCTTATCTTTGAGCACATCACGCAGGACAAAAGTATAAGGTGTTTCAAGAAAATCTTTGTCGCGCTGGTCGAAATACCTTTGGAGTCTTCGACGGAATTCGCGTGGGAAGGTCGACAAATTGATCTCCATTCCCTGATCACGCAAATAGGTGGTCAGGGCTTCGTCGGCGTGTGCGGTAATGGAATGCCATGAACCGCGTTCATACATGAGCGTTCCGCCCAGGTCGAAAATGACAGCTCGAATGAAGTTGCGGGGCATGAGGGTCTGGTTTCTGCTACTCTACGAGTTTTAATACTTCCTGCTGGCAGAATGTATCACATCCTGCGATTCGGTTCAATAAGAGTTCCTCAAAGTTGCCTTTGGATCTGATGGGAGTTCGGATGGGCGTATTTAGGAAGTAATATTCAAGGCCAGGCTTTAGGTCAGTGAGAATGGGTGACTTTGTTTCATCTGAAAGGATCTGAGTGCGGTCACGGACATAACTTGCGAACAATCGATAAGGCTCCAATCCATTGGCAGTGCTGGAAAAATACTGGTTTGCTATCGTCTGCATATAAGGAAGATCGTATTTGATCTTTCGGTTGCTGGCAATAATGGTTTGAATATCGAAGTGATCTACTTGCGGAAAGACCTTCGCGATTGTACGTGGTATGGCATGAAATTCATCCAGGTAGGCGCAAAAGATGCCGTTTTCAGTCAGGTGCGATTGATACGACTGCATCATTTCAACGGAGTAAAGGTTGTTATGCCCGGTGGAATGCCAGCGGAGAGGGTCGGCAAAAATGAGATCGAATTTTTCATCCGGGTTGGCGTAAAGGTAACGGCGGCCGTCGTTTACAGTGTAATGAACGCGCGGGTCATTGAAAACATGGCGGCTAAAATCAATATTTTCACTCAGCAGGTCATCAATGCCTTCCATAAGCTCTACGATCACAACTTCCTGGACGCTTTCCATGCTTTGGAAAAAACGCGCCGCGATGCCTCCACCCATGCCGATTACCAGAATGCGTCTCGGCTGGCTGGCGCCCACACACAGCAGGGCGCGGCTCTCGTATGTCGAGTCGGAGGGATAAAGACTATTAACTTCGCCGCCAATCCAAAGCATATTCGGCGCCTGAGATTTTGGATCAAGCGTGAGCGTTAGAACACTGTCGCCGGTCTCCAGTATCACGGATCGATTGCCCGTGCCTGCCTCGAAGAGCTTGGCATAAAATTGTCCTTTGCCGGGAAACAGGAACAGGAGCAGGATCAACATTCCAATAACGGAAACAGACACAGGGTCGAGATGGAGGCGACTTGTACTCCTGAATTTTCCAGTGAAGTAGAGGATGGGAAAAGTAAGTGCCAGGAACACCAGAGTTTTATAAGTCCATTCTGAACCGAGGCTTGGCAGCATCCAGAAGCTAATCAACAGACTTCCAAAGATCGAGCCAATGATATTCGCCAGATGAATATCGCCCACCCTTCGTCCCGCGACCTCGGGGCTGTTAAC
>DASWKT010000024.1:0-7912 GCA_036396515.1 Anaerolineales bacterium
CCGCATCCGTTCAGGCATCTTCTCCGATTCTGACCGGGACCTGCTGCTGGCCTTTGCAAATCAGGCCGCTGTGGCCATTGAGAATGCGCGCCTGTTCTCCTCCCTCAAGCGCACCCTGGAAGAAGTGACCGAGCTCAAGAATCTGATGGACGATGTGTTCGCGTCCATTGTGTCAGGAGTGATCACAGCCGATGTACAGGACCAGATCACGCTGTGTAACCGGGCCGCCGCGACCATATTGGGGCATGCCTCCGCAGAGATCGTCGGCCGCCCTCTGGGTGAAATTATTCCCATCTTCGCCGATGAAATCCTCCCCCATCTGGATTCCGTCCGCAAGAGCGAAAAACCGGTTGTGGGACTCGAGCTCAGCCACATCCTGCCCGAGCGCGGTTACGTGGACTGGCGCTTCAATCTCTCTCCGCTTAAGGACGCGGGACAGAAGACCCAGGGTGTGGCGATCGTGCTCGACGATATGACCGAACGCAAAAAACTGGAAGCGCAGCGCAGCCTGCTGCAACGGATGGTGTCGCCGGCTGTGCTCGATCAAATTGACCCGAACAGCTTGCAGATCGGCGGCAAGAAAGTGGACATCACGATCCTGTTCGCGGATATTCGCGGCTTCACCGCTTATAGTGAGCAGCACACCCCTGAAGATCTGGTTGCCGTGCTGAACCGCTACCTCGCGGCGGCTGCGGAGGCGGTACTCGCCCACGAAGGCACCGTTGATAAATTCCTCGGCGATGCAGTCATGGCCTGGTACAATGCCCCCCTGCCGCAGCCTGACCACACCATGCGCGCGGTAAGGACTGCCCTGACGCTGCGAGGGGCGATCGCGAACTTGCATGCGGAACTGCCAACAGAAGCTCATCTCGATTTCGGCGTGGGGATCCATTATGGGGAAGCCGTCCTGGGCTGGATCGGCACAGAGAAACGGCTCGAATTTACCTCCCTTGGCGATAGCGTGAACACCACCAAACGAATTCAGGAAAATTCAGCAAAGAACCAGATTCTGATCAGCAGGGAAGCTTACGAACGAGTGAAGGATCAGATTGAGGCCAAACCTTTTGAGCCTCTCACCGTAAAGGGCAAGTCCCAGCCATTGGAAGTGTATGAAGTGTTGGGGTTGAAGTGAGTGGCAAGTATTAATTGAGTAAATGGAAATAGGTCAATGGAAATCCATTGACCTTTTTTTTGATTCCAATAATGCTGCATTATGCGGGTAATCTTATATTGGTCTTTTTTTCCCAAAACGAATATAGAGAACTTGTAACCAGCCCGGCAAGCGCACCGACAAGTATACCAATGACAATCCATTTCAAGAGATCGAAGAGGATAAGTCTAGGGAATAGCTCAGCCCAATCCTGCCAAAACGC
Organism: Anaerolineales bacterium; assembly: GCA_036396515.1. Taxonomy (GTDB): domain Bacteria; phylum Chloroflexota; class Anaerolineae; order Anaerolineales; family Villigracilaceae; genus Defluviilinea. The sequence goes on from DASWKT010000024.1 coordinate 1,374, forward strand.
GGGACCGTGTCGTCCAAAAATAAGAAAATATTCCATATTCGGAAGCCCCACAAACGCGAGCATCACGACATAGTTTAAGTAATAACCCAACACTGCACTAATCCACACAAAAACAACGGCTAAAACAGACAGGCTCATCATTTTGGAGTGACGGAACTCATATACTGCGGGTAGGATAGCAGGAAATAGCCAAACGCCAAAATAAATCAGGAAAGAAATGGAGAGGACTGTCCAGATCATTAAAGCGTTTTCTTCTACATTCATAAAAATGTTATTCAAGAATTTTGCTGTTACACTGAAATAGTGCCAATATGCCGCTCCGAAAATCAATCCTGCAAGAAAATAAGATAACCAGCGGTTTTTCATTTCTACATCCTTTCTCAGAATGGACATACCGCCAGTATGGCTGTTTTTGCTTGTCCTTTCAACTACGGATTCCCTTAGGTTTTCACTTATCAAGCCTGTGGATTTCCCCAGCTTCAAAATTGCCTCCCCTCTGGAGCTTACCTGTAATTTGGCATACACATTCTTCAAGTGAAACTCAACTGTGCTATTAGAAATGCCAAGCGTCAGAGCAATCTGCTTATTGCTTTTTCCCTGCAAGAGAAGCTCAGAAACTTCCTTTTCACGTTTACTCAATTTGTTGGTTTGTGGCATCATATTTTTCGTCTTTCTTCAATTGCCGATCTCCAATTACCAAATTCTACTCACAAAACTCACCAACTGCTCAATGCCCTGCGCGACGGGCGCGGTATTGATGTATTCATGCTTTGTGTGCGCGCCGCCGCCCGTGGTCACGCCCAGCACAATGGCGGGATAGCCCATGCTCAATGGCACATTTGCATCCGTGGAACCTGATATCAAAGCTGCTTCCAATCCCTGTTCGTGCAGGCACTCCTCCGCCAGCTTTACAAGCGGATGGTTCACACCCACCTCGCCCACGGGACGCTGGCCAATGATCTCCGCTTCAATACTGACTCCCTGCCTGTTCGCTGCGTGAATTAATTTCTCCGCCGCTGATACCAATTGGATCAAAGGCTGCTGTTCCTCCGAACGTAGATCCAGATCGAGCATCGCCTCAGACGCAATCACGTTGACTGACGTACCGCCTGCAATCTTCCCCACATTCATTGTCGTGCGGGGCTGACCCGGCAACTCGAGAGCTGCCAATTGCACCACCAGTTTTGACAACTCGTGTATGGCGGATGGCTTACCATAATCTGACCATGAATGTCCACCTGTTGTGCGCGCTGTGACGCGATAGCGCTTAACCCCCACTGCGCGGTGATAGATATGTCCCAACGCCAAGCCTTCAATCACAAGATAGGCACGCACACCTGCTCCAAAACGATCAACGACTGCCTTCATGCCGCGCAGATCACCAAGCCCCTCCTCGCAAACATTTGCCACAACCCATACATCGCCGCCCAGTTCGATATTCCGTTCGCGCAACATCCATACCAGGCCGAACAACGCGGCAACACCGAGGGAGTTATCTCCAAGCCCGGGGCCATAGATACGCTCCGATTGGCGCGTGAGGTGCAGATCGGTATCCGCTGGAAAGACCGTATCCATGTGCGCAGAAACAATCAGTGGCTTCGCGTGCGACTTTTGACCTTGAACTCCTGGCAAGCGACCGTAAACGTTGCCTGTTTTGTCAATGGAGACATCCTCCAATTTCTCCTTTACAAACAACCTGCGAACAAACTTTGCCCGCTTCGCCTCCTCAAACGTGGGCGCGGGGATCTGTTGAATATCAATAGCCAGGTCTATCAAACGATTCGCAAATTCATTCATCCTTCATCCTTTATAGTTCCCTCACCATATCCTTCAGCGCATTCAAACGTGCTTCCGCCAGACCCGGCAATACATCCAGCGCATAGAATGCGCCATTCCCCTCCAACTTCAATGAAACCGACACATTTCCGTATAACACGCCCTCCAGCGGATCGTAATTCCTGCAATAACCCGCGAGAAAGCCTCCGCAGAACGCATCACCCGCGCCGGTCGGGTCTGCCACCCGCGCAGGGTAGGCGGGGATCTCCCATTTGCGCTTGCGATTTGAATCATACAGCAATTGACCGCGCGCTCCACATTTGATCACCACATATTCGCAGCCATACAGCGAAACCGCTTCTGCCATTTGCCAAAGGTCATGCTTCGCACCCCAGAACAGATTGCGCAGTTCCTCCTGTGATGGCAGGAAGGCCGTCACGCCGTTAAGCAAAGCAGGAAGTTCTCGCCGCGCGGCCATGGTCATGGTACCCGGCGCAGGGTCCAATGTGAATGTGCTGACCGTCCCGCGTTTCAGGCCCGCGATCAACTGCGTCTGTGTGACCAGGTCCATCGGACACAAATGGGCGGCACGCGCATCCAGATAATCGTTTGGAATATCCGTCACCGAAAGCACGCCTGCCCTATCGGATTTCTTTTCATCAGGCGGTTGGTAGCCAAGCAATGATTTGGGAAAGGTCATCTCGCGGCGCGCAAAATGCGAAACGGGATTAATGTGATTCACTTCGAGCGATTCATTGTAGGCGAAGAACTCTCTCATATCCATGCTTTGGGGAAGGATATGGATGCCGCGCGTATCGAACCCGCGCGATTTGCACTCATCCAGCCACTCACGTGGATAATCCTTCCCGACGCGTCCCACCAGGCCGACAGCTGATTCCCATACCCTGACTCCCGCCGCAGCATAAAGCAGACTGCCTCCCGCCACATCGAGCCGCGCAGGACCCATGGGAGGCAATAAATATTCACGCGTTAATTGGCCGAAGACCAGAAACTGGGGATCCATATAGGCTAATTATAAACAAACGGATAAAGGTGGCAGTCAATTTTGCAAAAGATCCACGAAGGGAAAAATGACCATCACTTCCAAAATCCACCAACTGGCGGATGTATGATCACTAAATGAATGGACTGGAGGAAGATGCAGGCTGTTGTGGCCGGTCAGTCGGCAACAGGAAAATGAATGTACTTCCCTTGCCTTCTTCACTCTCGGCCCAGATGCGGCCACCATGCAGCTCGACCATTGCCTTCGCAACGGCAAGCCCCAGGCCCATGCCCCCAAATCGCCGTGTGAGATGGGTCTCCACCTGAAAGAATCGTTCAAATACGCGTGGCAGGTCCCTGGCAGGAATGCCGATTCCGTCATCCACCACTGACACTTTCATATGACCGGGGACTTCATCCACACCGATTGTGACATGCCCGCCCGAATCCGTGAATTGGATTGCATTCTTTATCAGATTGCTCAAAACAATAGTGATCTTTACGCCATCTGCGTCCACGTAATGCTCAGAATTATCCATATCTATTTTCAGAGTAATGTTCCGTGAATTCGCCTCATCCTGAAACGTAGCGACCACATCTGCAGCGATTTTCGTCAGGGAAACACGGCCGTTTCGCACGCGCGCCGCCCCGGTTTGATAGTTGTCTACATCCGACAGATTCTCAACGATCTCTTTGAGCTTCGTGGCATTCCTGATGATCGTGTCCAACTGATCTGCATGTCGCTCACCGATCTGTTCACGCAGGAATGTTGCGTGTCCCAGGATCAAGCCAAGGGGAGTCCGAAGCTCGTGTGACGTGATCGCGACGAAGTCCGTTTTGAGCCGTTCAAGTTCGGCAAGTTCGATGCGTGCGACCTTTACCTTTCTCTGAAGATCCATATTTTGCATGGCCTGTGCAGCCAGTGCGCCAAGCGTTTCTAAAATCGTGAGATCTTCTTCGGTATAATGGGCATCGTCCTTTTTGTTGAGGGCCTCCAGCACACCGACAACTTCGCCGCGAACCATGAGTGGTACTGCAACCAGAGAGTGTGTCTGGTGATTCGTCACGCGGTCAACCACTTTGAAATGACGTTTGTCCACCCTCGCATCCTGAATGATCAACGGCTGGCCGCGGCGATAGACCCAGCCCGCAGCGCTTCCATCCAGAGGGACTCCCACGGGCCGGAGCAGATCGCGCTGAAACCATTGCATTGCAATGAAACGCAGTTCCTCAGCAGTTTTATCATACTCAAGGATGGAGGCGAGCTCGCTGTTGGTTAACTCGGTTGCCTCACTGATAACGGATTGTAAGAAGGATTCAAGGTCGGGCGCTGTAGTCAGACCCCGCACCACCTCGAGCAGTCGTTCCAGGTGATCAATGCGCTCATTGGTTGTCATGCAACCGATTATACAACAATGGGTTAACAATTAAAATAGACATTTCATTGTAATCACTTCATATCCCGCCTTTACAGCCAATTTAGAAGGAGAATCAAGCTATGGCACAAAAAAAAGTACGTGTCGCCATCGTCGGCGTAGGCAACTGTGCCTCCTCGCTCATACAGGGAATCCAGTTCTACAAAGACGCCGCGGACGACGCGGCGGTCCCGGGCATCATACACACCAACCTGGGCGGATATCACATCCACGATATTGAGTTTACACTCGGTATTGACGTTAACGCCACCAAAGTGGGAAAAGACCTTTGTGAAGCGATTTCCGCCGAGCCAAATAACACGTACAAGTTCGCGGATGTCCCGTATCTCGATGTCCCGGTTGTGCGCGGCATGACCCATGATGGGCTCGGCAAATACCTTTCAGGGATGATCGAGAAGGCTCCCGGTCCCAGAGCGGATATCGTGAAACTGCTTAAAGCTACAAAGACGGATGTCGTCGTCAACTTCCTCCCGGTTGGCTCCGAGATGGCAACCAAATGGTACGTGGAGCAATGTATTGAGGCAGGTGGAGGTCAAACTCGAGGTGTGGGATAGCCCCAACTCCGCGGGCGTGATGATCGATGCCATCCGCTGCGCCAAGATCGCGCTTGACCGCAAACTAAGCGGACCCATCGTTGGTCCATCCTCGTATTTTTTCAAGACACCACCCCAACAATTTCGCGACGACATCTGCCGCGAGAAAGTGGAAGCATTTATCACAGGCGATGGAAAAGAGTAAGACTGGTGAGGCGGCAGTCCCACGGGGATGCTCCGCAATTGAACTGCCGCCTCATCTTTTGAATATTCAGATAAAATTCTCCCCATGCAAAAATTTACGCGCTTTCTTCTAAGCCTTCTCCTGTTGACCGTTACCGTAACTGCGTGCGCCCCCTCAGTGGTCTCCCCCACTACGGATGTGAACGCAGTCTATACACAAGCCTTTGAAACCGCCCTTGCCGCGCTCCAACCTACTCAGCCTGCTGATACCCCCATCTCAACCGAAACACCGGTCCCCACCGCGACAGCCATCCGTACGCCGCCCGCGCTTCCCTCGACATTCCTTGCCAGCCAGCTTAATTCGCTGGATACACCTCATACATATATTCAGGATACCTGCCAGTACCTTTACGATAAATGGAATTCCAACAACGCCGCGCCCGGCACCGTTGTCATGACCATTATGTTTCACAGCATCAACAAGGACTCTTTGGACGACCCCAACGATATTCTCGCGTCTGAATTCAAACAGATAATGAACGATTTGAAAGAACAGGGTTTTGAAGCGATCACTGCAACACAACTGGCGGACTTTCTCGATCGCAACGCGAAAATCCCTGCACGTTCTGTCCTCCTCATTGCTGATGACCGTCATTATGCTGAATATTTCAATGATCATTTTCGCCCATTTCACGATCAGTGGAGCTGGCCCGTCGTCAATGCCTGGATCAGCTTTGAAGATGGAATTCGGAACGTAATCCTGCCTGAAAATACTTCGCTGGAGGCAGAAGGCTGGGTGGATCACCAGTCGCATGGCTACATCCACAACATCAACATGAGTGACTCATCCACGGATGAGTTTTTAAAAACCGAGTTTGAAAAATCAAAAGCCGACCTACAAGCCAACTTTAATAAAACTCCGGTCGCCATCATCTGGCCCGGCGGCTCATTCGGTGTTCGGCCCTCGCAATTCGCTCGGCAATACGGATATCGAATCGGCTTCACTATTAACCCGCGCGGCCCTGTCATGTACAACTGGATTCCACTCGCAGATCAGGCTGACCCCGCGCGTCCTGCTTTTCAACCTGAAGGCTACGTAAACGATCCACGTATGGTGCTTCCGCGTTATTGGCCCTATCAGGTACAAGCCAATCTGGATGTCGTTCGCAACATCGGCAAAGATGCCGGGGCATACGCTGAACAGAACAGAGCCACTGAACTCGAATACTACGACATCATGTGTGCACCCACTTTAGGGAAACTCCCATAAATCCCTGGCGTTCATTTGAGAGATGCAACAGTGTTTCCTAACGAAACCTTCGACACTCCTTTCAGTCGCAGGACACCGCCTGCAGAATAATTTGCATAAGCTGAGCAATTAAATTATTCAGGGGGATGTATACTTAACCATGATGGATCACCAGCCGTATATTCCGGGATTGAGCCCCGCACAACCGGGTCCGCTCTCGCGGTTTACCCCTCCGCTGGAAGAGGGTGTTATTTCCACGTGGCTGCCGCTTCACGCGCCACCCGGAAGCTGGCTGCTCGACCCATTCGGATTCTCCCCGCGGCTTGATCTCGAAGCGGCGCGGGCAGGTTATCGCGTGCT
>DASWKT010000025.1:0-4978 GCA_036396515.1 Anaerolineales bacterium
GCGGATTCGACTCTACCCATTTGAAACCGATCTCTTTTCCGTAATCGCGTAGTTCCGCAAACTCTTCCATGGTGTAATAACGCGAGATGGGCATGTGCTTCTTGCTCGGCTGCAGATACTGACCAATAGTCAAAATATCCACGCCCCAGCTTCGTTGATCGCGCATCACCGCTTTGACTTCATCCATCTCTTCACCGAGACCCACCATGATGCCCGATTTGGTCAATACTTCGGGGTCGAGTTTCTTGGCATTGGATAACGTCGCTGCAGCCCAATCGTAGTTATCCTGCGGCTGGACCTGCTTGAACAAGCGCGGCACCGTCTCCACATTGTGATTCAAAATCTCGGGCCGCGCCTCCATGACGATCTTCAAGGCTTCGAGCGCACCTTTGAAATCAGGGATCAACACTTCAATGGAACAGCCGGGCAGTACCTCGCGAATGCGGCGGATGACCATCGCGAAGATCGGTGCGCCGCCATCACGGCGTTCATCGCGGTTTACGGAGGTAATGACCGCGTGCTTTAACTCCATGGCTTTCACGGCTTGAGCAACACGCTCGGCCTCGCCCCAATCCATCAACGTGGGCTTGCCATGTTTGATATCACAGAATGCACACGTGCGCGTGCACACATCCCCCAGCATCAAGAAGGTCGCGGTACCGCTTCCCCAGCACTCGCCCAGATTCGGGCACATGGCTTCCTCGCAAACGGTGTGCAATTCCTTCTTGCGCATCAGTCCGTGAAGCCATTCATACGTCTCGCCCGAAGGCGCGCGTACCTTGATCCACTCCGGTCGGCGCAGTGGGCGGATATCGGTTTCGGGGGTGACTCGGTCTCTAGTAGGTATCGCAGGCATAAGCGTAGTAAGAATCGGCTTTCTATCCTAATGGATGTTTATTTGTAGACTTTCAATTTCTACTCAAGCCGCTGTCTCCGGAGGTGGAGCCATCGCTGAGCATGGCCCTGGGAGCAAAGGTTATTTTAGCTTTCTGACTTGCAATCGTAAACCTTTAATTCCGACGACTTCCACTTTATCTCCCTTACGGATCTTTTCGGAGCCTTCAACGGATTCTGCGCTCCATAGCTCAGATCCCAGCTGGACTTGACCTCCGCTTCCTTCTACAACAGTGCGTGCTGTTCCCGTTTTACCGACATATGACCCAACCCCCATACTTGTCGGCACCCGCAAGGCGCGCAACGCGAAGGCAAGAATCCCGAAGAAAAGCAGGCCGAGCATTACACCGACACTGACAACCAGTGGAACGGACACACGCTGGAAATCAGGCGTGCCCGGAGAGTTGAATAACACCAGCGCGCCAATGATGAATGAGGCCACTCCCGCAGTAGTCAGTGCACCATGTGTTGGGGCTTTGATATCCAAGATAAAGAGGACGAAGGCTGTGAGCAGGAAGATAATGCCAAACCAATTGACAGGCAATACGCCCATGCCATAGGTTGCGAGTGTAAGACAGACTACTCCAATGAAACCTGCCACCCAGCCGCCAGGACTTGAGATTTCAATTAGTACAGCCTGAACACCGATGGCAAGCAAAAGAAAGGCAATGTTCGGGTCAGTCAGCATGAGCAGGAACTGTTCGATGAAACTCATGTCGAGCGGATCTGTTTCCGCCTCGGATGTGTTGAGTATATGTGGTCCATCACTCATTTGCACGGTAAAACCATCCAGCGCTTGCAAAAGGTCTTCCAGGTCATCGGCGACGAAGTCAATCAGTTTTGCTTCAAGCGCTTCATTTGCTGTGGCGGCTTTGGCTTCGTCAATCATTGCTTCGGCAAGCGCGAGTGCCTCTGCTCCGCGCGGCTCCACAAACTCGCGTATCGAGGCTTTTGCTGCATTTGTTGCTTTCGCTCTTGCATCCGAATCCAGATTTTCCCCCGAACTGCTGATCGGGCTGGACGCGCCAATGACTGTCTCAGGCGCCATAGCGGAGGCGTGTCCGGCCATCGTGATCATCGCGCCCGCACTCCCGGCGATCGCGTTCCTTGGGGCGACATACACAACGACAGGCACCTTACTGGCACGGATGATCGCTATGATGTCCAGTGTCGTTAACAGGTCGCCGCCAGGCGTATTGAGCTGGATAATCAATACCTCTGCATTGCGCCGTTCAGCCGTTTCGACCCCGCGTTTGATGTACTCAAGCATCGGTGGCATGATTGGGCCATCAGCAGTCATGACAATAGCGCCTGTCCCGTCGCTTTGGGCGCGTGCGGGTTGGAGCGCAAGCGAAAACGATGCGAAAAGGATAAGTAATAAAATGAATGTGCGACGGATGGATTTCATCACTTGTTCTCCAGGATGTGATTATTATAATGGTTTATGGAGGAAAACATGTCCGCTCAAACAAAAGCAATTACACCCCGCAGACTTGTGCAAGTGATTATCATCGTGGCCGTGTTTCCCTTGATTCCCATAATCATTTCTGGACGCTGGAATTGGTGGGAAGCGCGGGTCTATGCCTTGGTCAGTATACTGGGCTTCGTTATCAGCCGCGTGTTGGCAGCACGCCAACACGCGGACCTCTTGCAGGAGCGCGCCCGCTCCATGGATCTGGAAAATGCCAAACCTTGGGACAAGCTTCTTGCCCCCATTCTGGCCTTTGGCGGGCTTTTTATCTTAATTGTTGCTGGGCTGGACCGACTCTTCGGTTGGACAATTCCCTTTATATTGATGGCAAAAATCGTCTCATTAATTGTGATCGTTCTTGGATACCTGCTGGGATCATGGGCGCTGATTGAAAACCGGTTCTTTTCCGGTGTTGTGCGCATTCAAAAAGATCGCGGCCATCATGTCGTTTCAACGGGACCTTATCGCTTCATCCGGCATCCTGGCTATGCTGGCGCTCTATGGGCCTATCTCGCAACTCCTGTTTTGCTTGATTCAATGTGGGCGTTCATTCCAGCCTTTTTACTAGTTGGTGTCCTTATTTTGCGCACCGCGTTAGAAGATAGAACCTTACAGGAAGAATTGCCGGGTTATAGGGAGTATGCCAGGAAGACGAGATTCCGGTTGATACCCGGCCTATGGTGAAATAATAAAGTCGGCTCCAGAAGAGCCGCTTTTGATCAGGCAAACGTAAGATAAATAGTGCGGATACTTAATAAAATGATTAAAGCTCCAACGATGATCATTAACGTTTTGAGTGGCAGTTTTTGTGCTAGGATCGCGGCAAGGGGGGCAGCGATCGCCCCGCCGATCAGCAGACCAACGATAATTTGCCAGTATTGACTAAAACTCAAAGCCAAGACAAAGGTAATTGATTCAGAAAGGGTAATAAAGAACTCGGAAAAATTGACTGAGCCAATCGTCATGCGTGGATGTTTACCACGCGCCACAAGCGAGGATGTGACGACAGGTCCCCAGCCCCCACCGCCGATTGCATCGCAGAAGCCTCCCAGCAGGCCAAGTGCGCTTACGCGTGGACCATGATTCCCTTCTTTCCTCTCACGCGGTTTGATTTTGAATGCTTTGTCGATGATCACACCGCCCATGATTAGAAGATACACTGCGATAAAGGGCTTGATAATATTCCCATCAATTGCCGTGAGTAAATAGGCGCCTATCACACCACCGATCACGCCAGGAAGAAGCAAACGGCGCACAAGTTTCCAATCCACATTGCCGAGCCTCCAATGTGAGAAGCCTGAGATGCCAGTCGTTACTACCTCCGCCATGTGAACGCTCGCTGAAGCCGCGGCGGGAGGGATGCCAATGCTAAGCAAAAATGTGTTCGAACTGACGCCATAGGCCATGCCTAAAGCGCCATCGATCATCTGGGCGATGAAACCCACCAAAACATAGAGAAGAATTGTCATATCCATTTTGAGGTCTCCTTTGAAAAATTTTGAAGAGCAATTTTCACATTCCTGCTCCAATTCTCATATAATCTATAAAGTCTATAGTTTTAGTATACTTTTATAAAAAAGAAAACAGCGCTTCTTAGGGCGCGTTCCAAGTTCCCTGGGATCAGAATAAAGGGAATATGCTTACTTGATGACCAGATTTTTGCGTGCCCTATCCTGTCGTTTCATCACATCGGAAAGCGATGTATGGTCCAGAATATCGGCAATGGCATTGCGCACATCACCCATCACCAGCCGCAATCCGCAGGTCTCCTCATCAGGGCAGCCGCATGACTCATAAGCCATCTGTGAGACGCACTTGATTGGTGCGACAGGGCCATCCAGCACGCGGAATATCTGGCCGAGCGTAATTTCGCTGGCGGGCCTGGCCAGGTAATACCCGCCACCAATCCCCATTTTGCTGTGCAATAGCCCTGCGTTTTTGAGTGTAAGGAGGATCTGTTCGAGGAACTTTGGTGAGATTTGCTCGCGTTGCGAGATCTCCTTGATCTGCATCATGGCAGGGGAGTCGTTTTTCGGGGCAGGCTCCGCCAGTGTGATCATTGCCCGTAAGCCGTATTCACCGCGTTTGGAGAGTCTCATAGTTTGTCCGTGAAAACCCTAGTACTCTAATAGACTTTATGGACATAATATAATTCATGTTTTGAATTTTTGTCAAGTATCTGAATGGTCTTCGCCAAATGAAATAATTTCTGCCTCCCCTAATGCTCGACGAAGATCTGCGCTCTTCAGGACAATAGCCGTATTCCTGACTCCTGATCCGATGGAAATTTCCTCTTCCCTCAGCACGCTCGCATCGATCAGCACCCTGACTTGCCTCTTTATCCCAAACGGGCTCACCGTCCCGACATGATAGCCGGTTACTTCTACTACTTCATCTTCCGTTGCCATCCTCAGGCGTGACCGCCCGACAAGTTGACGTAACTTTCTCCAGTCAACCTGTTCGCGTCCTGCCATGAGGACCATCACAAATTCATGGGGTCTTACCTGGAAGAGAATGCTTCGGACAACCTGCTCGGGCCTTTGATTCCGGTCAGACGCGGCCTGTTCCAACGAATCGACTGGCCTTTCGTGTCGAAAGATTTGATGTGGAATA
>DASWKT010000026.1:0-10251 GCA_036396515.1 Anaerolineales bacterium
ATTCAAATTTTGCCGAGAAAATTTCTCCTCTTTCGATCCACGGGAAAAAGATGTGGTCGCTCTCCCACAGGTTCAGGCTGGTCAACTGACTGTCTTCTATCCATTCCAGTTTGCCTTCGGGAGAATCGATCAATTCGCCGCTGAATTCGCTTGCAGTGAACACAAAGACATACCAGTCGTTACCTTTGAACTTTGGGAACATCAATAGTCCATGCAAACGCGGATTCTGGATGAGCAGCCCCGCCTCCTCCTGAACCTCGCGCCGGACACACTCCTCAGGTGTTTCCCAGGCCTCGAGCTTTCCACCCAACCCGTTCCACTTGCCTTCGTGAATATCGTTCAGTTTCTTGTTACGATATTCCAGACTTAACCAAATCCTTTCTTGTGATTGTGACTTTGTAAGCTAGAGCGGGGCAGGTTTGATAGCTTGCCGCACTTTTATAACAACTCACTGTTGACTCAAGTGAGGGAAAATTGTATAGTATTGGGAATCGATTCGTTATGTTGTTTCAGTTTTTAGACGTTTTGGCATCGTCAGTTCCGTGTCTACTTACGGAGTGGTCGGCTCACCAATGTGGATTGTGCGTATATGAGCTTGGAATTCTTACAGCTGCTGCAGGAGAAGGGCACTCTAATGGGGTTGTAGGTAACGCCCTATTTTATACATAAACACCATTTGATTGGAGCTTTACTCATGATGGAAAGTCGATCAGAATGTGTTCTGTGTCTTGGGGTTGCGGGTGACGCGGAACTCCAACGTGTTCAGGTATGGGAAGACTCGCTCTGGCGACTGACCGTGAGCTTAGATGCAGAAATTCTTGCATTCTCCTATCTAGAACCCAAGCGGCATATCCGGCATATCACTGACCTAGATGGGGATGAAGCACGTACGTTTGGGGAGGTCCTGGCCCATGTGAGCCGCGTACTCCAAGAGGAAACCAGTGCAGAATTAGTGTATGTATATATCTTTGGGGGTAGTGTGCCCCATATGCATGTTCATTTGGCACCGCACCGCGCTGGTGACGGGTTGAACACTCAGATCATTCGAGGCGACATCACCGAGGAAAAACTAGAGAGTGGGGTTGTCCGATATGTCAGCAAGGAATTTCCACCGTTGCCTCAAGAGCAGCAACATGCTATCGCAAATCGTATACATCAGCGTCTGATGGGAGCATTAGCGAAACTAGGGTCCGCAGTGGTTAATCCACTCATCGAAGCTCTCAAAGATGAAAATTTGAGTATACGGGTGAAAGCTGCAAAAGTACTAGGGCAATTGGATGATGAACGGGCAATAATTCCCCTTATTGAAAGTCTCAAAGACTATGATTTGAGAGTGCGGGCATGGGCCGCTGATTCTTTGGGGAAGTTGAGTGGTACGGCGGTTGGCCCGCTCATCGTGGCGCTCAAAGATGAACACCTGAGTACACGGGGGGTAGCTGTCCAGACACTGGCGAAACTGGGTGGTGCTGCAATTGTTCCACTCATTGAGGCGCTCAAAGATGAAGACTTGGGTACACGGGCGGTGGCTCTCAAGGTGCTGGAGAAACTAAGTAATGTGATAGTTGGCTCTCTTATTGAGGCGCTTAAAGATGAAAATTTGAATGTAGGAGCAGAGGCTCTCAAAGTGCTGGGGAAACTGAGTGGTGCTGCTGCAGTTGGTCCACTCACCAAGGCGCTCAAAGATGAAAACCTGGGTATACAAACAGGAACTGCGGAGGTATTGAGGAACCTAAATAATGAAGGGCCAATAACCCCTCTTCTTGAAACTCGTACAAATAATGATTCCCGAGTCTGGACATGGGCAGCTGATTCCTTAGGGAAACTAAGTGGTACTATAGTTCGCTCTCTTATTGAAGCGCTCAAAGATGAAAATCTGGATATACGGGCGGAGGCTACAAAAGCGTTGGAGAAACTAGGTAGTGCTGCAATTGTTTCACTCACCAAAGCGCTCAAAGATGAAAACCTGGGTATACGGACGGAAGCGGTCAAAATCCTGGGGAAACTAAGTGGTGCTGCGATTGGCTCTCTTATCGAGGCCCTCAAAGATGTAAACTTGAATATACAGGCCGGAGCGGTTGATGCGCTGGAGAAACTGGGTGGTCCTGCAATTGTTCCGCTAATCGAGGCGCTCAAGGATAAAGACTTGAATATACGGGCCGCAGCGGCCAAGCTGCTGGGAAACCTGGGTGATGAACGAGCGGTGCCTCACCTGATTCTAGCTCTCATGGACAGTGATGAGCACGTGCGGGCCGGAGCGGCTGAAGGGCTCGGCAAACTGGGTAGTCCTGCAATTGTTCCACTCATCGGCGCGCTCAACGATAAAGACTTGAAGATACGGGCCGGAGCGGCTGAGGTGCTTGTGAAAATAGGCGGTCTTGCGGTTGGCCCGCTAATCGAGGCGCTCAAGGATAAAGACTTGAATGTACGGGCCGGAGCGGCCAGTGTGCTGGGGAAACTAAGTGATGGACCAGTGGTGGTCCCCTTTATCAAAGCTCTCAGAGATCGTGATGAGCGCGTGCGGGCTAGGGCGGCTAAGGTACTGGGGAATTTAGGCGATGAACGAGCGGTGCCTCACCTGATTCTAGCTCTCATGGACAGTGATGAGCGCGTGCGAGCCGGAGCGGCTGAGGGGCTCGGCAAACTGGGTACGGTTGCAGTTCGCCCGCTCATCAAGGCACTCAACGATGAAGACTTGAAGATACGGGCCGGAGCGGCCAAGGCCCTGGGAAACCTGGGTGATGCTGCGGTTGACCCGCTCATTGATATGTTACAGCATGGGGCGGGAACTGAACGGCTCATTGCAATTAAGGCAATTAGAGAATTGGTTAATTTGCGCACAGTTCCCGCCCTAATAGAGACCCTAAAATTAGATGATTGGGCTATTCAGCGGGAAGCCCTTGAAATACTGGGAATTCTGGGTGATGAACGGGCAGTGATTCCTCTTATCAAAGCTCTAAAGAATCCAACATGGTACGTACGAGAAAGCGTCGTTAGGGTACTGGGACAGTTGGGTGATACGCGGGCGGTGCCCTCCCTGATTAAAACTCTCGAAGATCGTGATCCGCGAGTACGAAAAGTTGTGGTTGAAATATTGGGACAATTAGGGGTTTTAAAAGCTGTACCTTCGCTGATTAAGGCGCTCAGGGACAAAGATGAGCACGTAAGGGTGAGTGCGGCTAAGGCGCTAGGACAGTTAGGCGATGCACAAGCAGTGCCGCCCTTGATCAAGGCGCTTAAGGACAGAGATCGCTATGTACAGGCAAGTGCAGCCGAGGCGCTACGAGAAATTCGCACACATAACTAGATAATATCGCAACTAATAAGACACTAAACGAACTAAAAAAACACGCCCCTGCACTCACGCATTGACAAATAGAATATCTTACGTATTTGCGCCAATACTTTAAAGAGAATGAGTCCCTTGCCATGTCTTGAGGAGATGGCAGATACGGTCGTCCCGCCGTTCTCATGCCGCCTGCTCGGTACGCTTTCAGCTAAAAACTTGGCCTAGCGGAGCTTCCCGAATTCCTTTGTGGGATTTTCTTACAGCGTCATTCTGTGCCTGTTACCCAGAGAGGCAGGCTGGACGGCTTGCCCTTTTCTGCGACAAATGACCGTTTTTAAGAATGGAAGACCACATTGTATCTGCGCATCTCATCCCCTTCATATTCAAATTTTGCAGAAAAGAATTTCCCTTCTCGTATCCAAGGTATAAAGATATGGTCGCTTTCCCACAGATTCAGACCGTGTATCTTTTCATCTAGAATCCATTCCAGTTTACCTTCAGGTGAATCAATCAATTCGCCAGTAAAATCGTTTGCAGTAAAGACGAAGACATACCAATCATTGCCCTTGAATTTGGGGAACATCAGTAAGCCGCATAATTTTGGGTTTTGAATAGACAGGCCTGATTCCTCACGTATCTCTCGAAGCACACATTCTTCAGGCGTTTCTCCAGCCTCAAATTTTCCTCCTAACCCATTCCACTTACCTTCGTGAATATCATTAGCTTTTCTATTTCGATAGATCATCAATGTATATCCATCGCGTTTAACGTAACATAATGTGGCCAGTAGCATAGGTGTCATTGCAGAAATCTGAAGGATTATTCAACAGGATGTGAATATTCTATACAAAACTTTTGAGAGGACAAACATCCCCATTCCATGTGTTTCTTGAGCGGCGTTTCAATTCACGAGAATAACGATATTCGACACCAAGCGGGGCAGGCCCAGACGGCTTGCCCTTTCATGTTGCGGTAGACCATCAAGGTGTGCCCATCGCGTTTGACGTAACATAACGTGGCAAGGATCATCATATTCTTCTCTTCGCTCTTCAACTTTGCCTGGTCTCGACGCTTAGCGCCTCGACCAGCGCCGATCAACGCGAGTGTGGAAACATCGCCTGCAGCCCGTGCGAGATATCATCGCGCCAGGCTCTGTAGCAATGCCCTGCTGTAAATTCACGATAGGTTACCTGGTAACCCTTCTCTCTCAGGAGGGCATGCATCCCGCGGTTATCTTCCAATAATTCGTCCAATCTGCCCACATCCATCCAAATGTTGATATCGCGTGCATGTCCATGCTTCACAAGATCCACAGCCGCGAAATCGAGCTTCTCAATCATAAATGCCCCCGACTGGCTCAGTACCCTGCCAAATATTTCCGGCATGCGCAAGCCCGTGTACAGGGACATTGTCCCGCTTAGCGACGCGCCAAGAACACCATATGCACCGGGCTGTTTTTCGATATCCAGCAAATTCAGTCGTTTACGCGCCAGTGGCATAATAACTTGATCGATCCACAAAAGCGTTCCATCTGAACAGGCATATTCCACATTGCGCCAGCGCCCTGCGTGGGGAAGGAAGACCATCGCAATCGGTTGGATCCGTTTGTCAGCGATCAGATTATCCACGATCGTTGTGAGTTTCGCGCGCTGCAGGTAATCCTGACCGTCGTAAACAATCAACAGAGGGACAGGTCCTTTTGCGGGCGGCCTGTAGAGGTAGATTTCGCGCTCGTGATCATCACGCAGCCATTTGGTTTCGACGCGCTGGCTGCTCAACAAACCGACGCGCACATCCGCGCGCCTCACCGCGAACGGGGACGGCATGGTCTCAGGCATATAAAAGAAGTTATTGCGATTTCCCATGCCATTGTTTACCGTGTGCTGGTTCAAGGGATCGAGAAATCTCTCCCGTGTAGCGGGATTATAGAAAGCATATTCGATATAGGCATCGCGTGGAATGGTCAGAGAACAAGACCAGATTGATTTGTAGGAAGTCGACCTGGAGTCCGGATGAAGGCGTTTGAAAGGACGAGATGTACTTTCCCACCCATTCAGATCACTCATCAAATGAGGCGCTGTCCTGCCCACCCAGACGAATGTCGCACGGTTCCCGTGAATGACGGGGTTGCCTGAACGTCTTGCGCGTCGAATTGTTGAATCTGAACTGCTCATTTACTGAAAGTACCCATCAATTGGCCCTGTGCTAGGATGTGTCCTTCCATGGCTTTGAGCAGTTCCCCTTTATCTGCACCTGATGAAAGACCCAGCATTTCATCCAGCGCGTAAAGCTTGAAAAAATAACGATGCGTGCCGGAGGGTGGACAGGGACCGTTATAGCCCTGGTTGCCACTGCTGTTTTTGCCATGCATGCTCCCATCGGACAATGTCCCTTCGGATGGAATCGCCTCGGTCATTCCACGTGATGAAGCAGGAATATTGAATAGCACCCAGTGCACCCAGGTACCAACGGGTGCATCGGGATCATCCATGATCAGCGCGAAGGATTGTGTGCCTGCCGGAGGTTCGCTCCAGGTCAGTGACGGGGAAATATCACTACCTATGCAGGTATATTGGGCAGGGATGGGTTTTTCATGGGCGAACGCCTCACTTGTTAATTGAATAGACATGTTTGCCTCCGTCGTTGTCTCGAGGATTGTTGTATCGGGTGTCGACATCGCAGAAGATGAGCAGGACGCCAGCATCATGGCAAGCAGGATGGATATCAACATCGAACAGTAAAAAATCACGCGTCTCATAATAGATCTGTCCTTTCCACTCCATTGAATTGCATAATAAAGTCTGCCCCATAAACAAGTGATGGAGTCTGGAATCCTGTTTTATATTCGCCACCTAAAAGGCGCTTCATGATCTCGACAGTGGTCAGCGCGGTACAAGTATATCCCTCTGGCGTGATTAATTTTGAGGAGGCGCGGCCCCCATTTTGGCTGGTCACTTCGCCGATTAAGATGGCACGTCCCTTCTTTCTTCCTTCCTCCTTTGGCCCCGGTGGAAATAAATGGGTCAATGACTTGAGGATTTTCTTTGCAACGCGGTTGTACATCAATGGGCCAATCAGGCGCATCGAGCGCATCAAACTGATAGCGATATCCGGGAAGACGAAATATGTTTCAATATTGGGAATTCCTGTACTGTAATAGGCAGTGCTAACATCTCCCCACCCCACGGAAACAACCTTGGTATACCCGCGCCCGAAATCCTGCTCGCGGACGTTCCAGGCGGGTGGGACTTGGACTAGCTTCCCATTGCGGCGGATCATTCCCTGCCTGTGCATGTTCTCGATTGCCGACTTTGCTGTGCCTCTCGAAACTCCCGCACCGACACCGCGTATAAACAAACGAAGGTGTGTTGCGGTTGGCAATCGCTGTTTTAGGTGCGCGGCGAGACAATCGGATGGGACGACATCGAACCCGCTGCCCGGCAGGAACATGATGCCTGCTTCCTTTGCCTGCCTATCCATCGCTGCTAAGGCTTCAAAGCCAGGAATTTCTCCGCTGATATCCACATAATGACGTTTTGTCTGCAGGCAGGCTTCTGCCATTTGACGGAACGTATGCACAAATGGCCCCGCGCAATGCAAGACGGCATCCACTTCTCGCAAGGCGGAATCCATTTTCGCAGTCTCATGTAACGAGAAAGCGTGACATTCGAGATTGTATTTCTCTGCTTGGGCGCGCAGTCTCTTTTCATTACGACCCGCGAGCACAGGGCGTAATCCCTCTTTCACCGCCAGATCAACAATGAGTTGGCCTGTGTATCCGTATGAGCCGTAGATGAGGAAATTATTCATAATGATTATTTGCGGCTGTAGGGAAGCGCAGCTGCCCTTCCCTACAGCCGCTTCACAAAATGTACCAGCCGGTCGGCCTCTTCATATCCCAGTTTCCAATGCGCGGCGATACTGGCTTCATTCTCCAGCCAGGTATCTGATGCCATCTCACTGCAGCCCTTTTCACGCGCCCACTCCTCTGCAACACGCACCACCTGCCTGCCAACGCTTTGGCCCCGGATGTGCTCATCCACGTACCAGGCTTCGATGTAACCCACCGGCGAAGTCTCGCATCCTTCGCCGTAGTCGCGGAGTCCTGCTTCGATAAAGGCAACCAGCTTCCCATCCTCGCGTGAAGCGACAAAGACAGCGTAGTCCGGATCCGCCAGCCGGTCATCCATGTCAAAATTCAAATATTCAACAGGTGCATCCGGCCATAATCCTTGCCGCATCCTTAGCCACTCAGGTTTATCTTCCGTGGTTGCGCGTCTAATCGAAAAGTTCATAATACTCCGAAATAAACAGAGACCCCGAGGATTTTCCTCAGGGTCTTATTGTAAACCACCCACCACTACTCGGCTTCGTCTTCGCCGCGTTTCTCAAGACGATGATCGAGCATCAGTACCGCCGTGCCGCGCTCTTCAATCAATTTAAGCTTTGCAACAAGCTCGGCCGCATTCTTTTCCTCCTCCACCTGCTCGGTGATAAACCACTGCAACATCACCTGCGCAGCATAATCCTTCTCCTTTAATGCCAGTTCATACAACTCGTGGATGGAGGCTGTGACCTTGGCCTCGTGCGCGGCCACTTCTTCAGCAACTTCGAGATTCGATTTCCAATCAGTCGCGGGTCCGTCTATGGCTTTGAGCTCAACCCGTGCACCGCTGTCCAGAATAAAATCGTAGAACTTCATCGCATGCTCGCGTTCCTCATCTGCCTGAAGCCGCATCCAGTGCCCGAACCCCATCAGGTTCTTATCTTCGAAGTACGCCGCCATCGAAAGATACAGGTATGATGAAAACAACTCTTTATTGATCTGTTCATTCATCGCAGCTTGCATTGCTTTTCCAATCATGGGAGTCTCCTTTTGCTCTATTATAGTCATTATCGGATGGACAAACTATAATAAAGGACACCAATCGCTACGACAATCCACACCGAAATGATGATTACTGCTCCAACCTTGCCCACGCTTCCATCCACGTCGCGTGTTGTTGCCGTTGCCCGGGCTTCCACCATCACCTCGGGCGGGATCAGCCTAACTGCCAGCCAGATGCCGCCCGGCGTGATGATCAGGTCATCCAGATAGCCCAAAACGGGAATGAAATCCGGGATCAGGTCAATCGGGCTGAACGTGTGTGCCACGACGAAAAAGACGAGCGCTTTGACATACCAGGGCGTGCGCGGGTCACGTGCCGCGATGTAGATCGCGTAGGCCTCCCTTTTGAGTTCGCGGGCACGGGCTTTCAATCGATCCAGCATATTGATGTTGGATCGATCATTCACCAAAAACAAACAGGTCGCTAAGGGACTCACGGTTAAAGTTATGGCGGATAGCATCCGCGAAAACCTGTGCGACGGAAAGCACTTTGAGTTTTGGGTGCATTCTATCAGGGGACATGTAGACAGTATCCGTGGTGATGATTTCAGTGATCTGTGGGATCGAAGCCAGCCTTTCGAGGCCGCCCCGGGTGAATACCCCATGTGTACAAATGACCAGGATCTCTTCGACGCCTTCTTCAATCAACACGCGGCTTAGCTCATGGATGGATCCGCCCGTCGCGATCTCATCATCATAGACCAGGGCGCATTTGTGGCCACGCACCTGATTCCCCACTAATCCGCTTATCTTTACTTCGGAGTCTGAAATGCGTTCCTTGTTTCCGGCGGCAATCGGCAGCCCCAGAACTTTTGCGAAACGTGGCGCGGACTTTGCCTGTCCCATATCCGGTGAAACCATGATCGCATCGTTGAGGTCACGTGTTTCAAGATATTCCTTGAAAACGAGCCAACTACTCAACGGGTCTGTGGGCAAACTGAAAAAACCATGTACTTGTGGTGAGTGAAACATCATACTCATTACGTGAGTGGCACCCGCTGTCTCCAACAAATCCGCCACCAGGCGGGCCGTAATGGAAATGCGCGGCGCGTCTTTTTTATCCGAGCGGCCAAAGGAGTAATAGGGGATGATCGCATGCACTTCAGATGCGGCGGCCCCGCGCGCGATATCGAGCATCATCAGCAACTCCATCAGGTGATCGTTGACGGGTTGTGAAAGCGACTGCACGATATAAACACGTCGATAACGCACGGTGGCACCAAGTTGAATGTAAAGGTTGTCGTTACTAAAGCGGGTAATGTACGTGGCATCCAATGGCACGCCCAGTTCACTCGCAATGCTTGCAGCCAATGCCGGGTTTGAACTCCCACTAAAAAAACGGACCTGGTCTGCTGGAATTGAAGCTTTGGTCATCTTGCCTCGCTCGAAAATTGTTTCGGTAGCACTCCCTCATCTTACACTGAGTTTATCGGAATTGAAAGAAGATTCTTTATCAGATTATGCAAGGAATAAAATTGCGACTCCTGCGATTGCAAGCGTTGTCCCGAAAATCGCCGGCCAACCGATTTTTTCCTTAAATACAAAGAAACTGATCGGCAAAATGATGACCGGTGATAATGCCATGAGAGTGCTTGCCACACCAATTGCGGCGTGTTGGACTGCGAGTAGTGATGCAGATACACCAAATACCGGCCCAGTGAATGCGCCAAGGGCGAGTAAGCGAATCACTTGTGGTTTTTCTCGCAAGGCTGAAAACGTCGTACCTGCTTTGCCGTCAAAGGCGGCCCAGATCCAGATAAAAATGACTGCGGCGAGCATGCGGATTGCGTTCGCCTGGAATGGCGAGAAATCTCCAAACATCCCTTGTTTCGAGAGAACAAGCCCAACCGCCTGGCCCAGTCCCGCCAGTACACCGAAGAGGACACCACGTCTTGTATGTCCGTGTGGCATATTGGGTGGTTCTTTATGTGCCATGACTACCCAGGCAATCCCTGTTAGTGAAACGAGGATACCCGCAATTTGTAAGGCTGTGAGTATTTCACCGAAGAATATCCATGCAATTATTGAACCAAAAATCGGCGCGAGGCTCAACAACAGGGTACCAAGACGCGGTCCC
>DASWKT010000027.1:0-5658 GCA_036396515.1 Anaerolineales bacterium
TATATTGGTAATTATGTCTTTCAAGGGTCGAAACCCAGAAAAAGCCACTGAAATTTGGATGGAAACCAGACCCAAATTTCCGATTGATATTATGGTTCGCAAGCCTGAAGAAATAAAAAAGCGGCTTGCAATGGGTGATTTCTTCCTGCGCGAGATTACAGAAAAGGGTAAAATCCTCTATGAAGCCGCTAACAGATGAATGGGTGGAAAAAGCCGAAAATGATTGGTCTTCCTTAAACCGCGAAATCCGCGTCCGCAAAAATCCAAATTACGATGCTGTCTGCTTCTTTGCTCAACAATGTGTGGAGAAATATATCAAAGCGCGATTGGTGGAAGCAGATATCTATTTCAAAAAGACTCACGATTTGGGCTATTTGTTGGAGTTAACCGCTCGAATCGAACCATTGTGGACAGCTTATGATAGAGAACTTCGTTTACTGAGCGATTATAGCGTAGAGTTTCGCTATCCAGGAGCATCCGCTGATCTTGGAATCGCGAAAAATGCTCGAAGCGTCTGTAAAAGTTTCCGAGCAGTTGCCCGGCATAGCTTAGGGCTACCAAAATAACCTGACAAAGAAAAACTATCCACAAATGAACAAGATCATTCTCGTCCTGGCTGATGCACTTCGCTATGACGTTGCCAGGGACAACATGGGATTCCTGGGCCACCTCGTGGAAACAAAGCAGGCCAGCCTTTACAAAATGATTGGCGAATTGCCCAGTATGTCCCGCCCGATGTATGAAACGGTCCATACAGGGGTACCTTCCAGTCTGCATGGAATTGTGGCGAATTCGATCGTTCATCTGTCAAAGATGCCGAATGTATTCCAGGCCGTAAAAGAGGCAGGTGGCATAACAGCCGCAGCAGCATACTATTGGGTATCCGAGTTATACAACAATGCCCCCTATGATTACATCGATGACAGGGAAGTGGATGACGAAAACCTGACCATACAGCATGGCCGTTTTTACACGGAAGACGAATATCCTGATATTGAATTGTTTCGAACCGCAGCCTTGCTTGTACGAAAATTCTCCCCTCATTACTTGTTGCTCCATCCAATGGGGTTGGATTATCGCGGCGAAACGTTCGGCTCAGACACCAAAGAATATCGTAACCATGTTACCCAGCAGGATAGCTATCTTGCGCCTTTTCTGGTGGAATGGAAGGAGCTTGGCTATACGGTCCTGGTCACAGGCGATCATGGCATCAATAAAGATGGTTCCCACGGTGGCAGGACTCCTGAGCAGCGCGAAGTCCCCTTATTCATGGTTCAGCCGGATAGCCAGGGAAAAGGTGACACGGGTGAGACCGTCTCACAATTGCAGCTCGCACCCACTATCCTGAGGCTATTAGATCTTCCCATCCCCGGGACGATGAAACACTCACGGTTGGTATCAACTTAAGATACTAAAACAAAGACGTGACCGAGAGTGTATGCTCGGTCACGTTGGCACTCGCTTGTATCTTCAGTCAGCGCAGAAGCTCTGCGAGGGCTCCCTCTCACACTCTCCTTTCCAATAGAATTCTGTTCCGTCAAAGGTGATCTTTCCGTTCTGGACGACAGTCAGACCTGTCCCAGTGTACACCGGGACGTCATTGATAAAAGCTTTGCAGTCGTAGACAAGTCGACCTTTGCCATTAGTATCTTTGATATTAGTGGCTTCCCACTTACCACCAATGTTCATTTGAGCCGCATATCCGGCACGGATTTCCGCTATGCCTACGTGCTTGCTCATTGGGTCTATAAAGATGGCGTCATCGACGACAAAGGACATGGCTTTCTCCAGATCACCTGCAGTCAGCGCAGCATAATAGTCTTCAAGAACAGTGACCGAATCGGTAGTGGATGTGTCAGCCGAGCCACATGCAGCCAGGATCATCGCAAATGCGACAGACCAACCAAGAACCAAGAGGAATTTGTTCATGGTGATTCTCCTTTCTTCAATTTCCTGTGCTATTTGCAACAGCTTCAAACACCAGAACAAAATCACTTCCCGATAGCGGACGTGTGAGGGTGAGGGTGTTCCCTTCAACCTTATAGTCGACAGTATGGTTATCCAGCGTATCGTACACTGTGCTTTCCTGTGTCATCTGCGGCTCAGGACAAAACTTACTGCCCCAATCGAAGTGACCAAAGATGATTTGTTGTCCTTTGACCTCATAGGTTCCGCTGAATTCATTGCAGGCCCCTACTCCTGTTAGTTTTCCATCTGGGCTGAGGGTGAGAGTCCCTTCCTCAGCCGCGACCGGATTCAGAGAGTCCACACGACTATAGGAAGTCAGCTTCCAGGTCGTTCCTGTGAGAGACGGGGCAGGCTCGGCCGGGGAGCAGGCAGAGCTCATCACAGCGATTGCGAACATAATTACCAATAACTTATTCATAATTTATCTCCATGTAAGCATTTGCTTCAATGATGTTTGCGTCTAAATTTTTCTTATCGGGCTTTGATCGAGTCCAGATCAACTGCTAATCTGTTCTTCAAATACCCCGGTCGTCCAGATCATAATTTGCAAATTTCACCGGACGCCGGGGGATCATTGCCGCCCTGATTATATTGGTCGCAACTCATTCACGCCTAGAAGGGGCAATTTCCTGGAGCGGGAACGTCAATGCGCGTTGCGCCTCCCTGGGGCGTCATGAAAACCACATAGATCACCAGGTTTCCGCTGCCCTCATTCCTTGCAGTGTGTGTATGGTTGCCAGGGTCCATGAATGCGCTGCCTTGCGGGAAAACCTCGCCGGTGCAGGTGGGGTCGCCTCCCTCATAGAATGTCAGACTGCCCGAAGCAACCACCACCCAGACGGGCCCACTATGCTGGTGCCAGCCTGCATCACCGCCCGGCGCAAAGGTTACTTTGGAGATGGTGATCCTGGAAGTATCAGTGTGTACGACACCGGACGGAGGCTTAAACTTTGCCGAAATTGGGTCCGATAGACTTCCTGCTGTGATCGGTTCCACAGTAACTCCCGTGGCAGGAGTTGCGGAGGTACCAACCCAGGCCATCGAACTGACCAGCACAGCCAGGATTGCCGCGACTATCAACAATTTACGCTTGAACATTTTCGAATCTCCTTTGCAAATATTGTGGATTTGAAATAAAGTTACCGGTTTCATTCACCTGGGTCACAGGCACCTCCTTGTAAAAATCGTTGCACTGAGTCCATCATGCCGCGTCCGCGTCTCCACAGCGTCTCACGGTTTTCTCGGTTTGCGGCAGCATTCGTTGAAGCATTCCGAATGCTCCTCCCCTTGAGCATCGCCAGCTAGGTTGAACCTTTTGAGACGCCTGGGAGATGGGACTCGATTAACTTCTCCACATGAAAAGTGCTATACTGAATTCATCCATCATCCATCAGTTTGCGCGATAAGTCGCTGGAACAGGAGGAGCCTATGCTCCAGATTCGACTACTCGGTCAATTCGATCTCCGCCTGGACGGTAAGCGCGTCACGATTCCCACGCGGGTCGCCCAATCTTTACTGGCTTATCTCACGCTGACAGCCGGGACCCCTCACCGCCGCGAAAAACTTGCAGGCACCTTCTGGCCTGAGTCCACGGACGAGACCGCGCGCAAAAACCTGCGCCAGGAACTATGGCGCATCCGCAAAGCCATCTCTGCCCTGGGATCCACTGAGAGCGATTATCTGATCGCCGATGAATTCACGTTGAAGTTCCACCGCGAGGCAAAGTATTGGCTCGATGTCGCGCAAATGGAGCGGCCCGATCAAGACCTTCAGTCGCTGATTGCCAACCTTTCCCTCTATCAGGGCGAACTCCTGCCCGGCTTTTACGATGAGTGGGTCACTCTCGAGCGCGAGCGCGTCCAGGCGGTCTTCGATGCGCGCATGGAGCCACTGCTCGAACAACTTACCATGGCTGAGCGATGGATCGCAGTACAGGAATGGGGTGAACGCTGGCTGACGCTTAGCGGGCCGCGGGAGCCTGCCTACCGCGCCCTCATGCTCGCGAGCGCTGCGCGCGGGGATATGGCAAAGGTCGCCTCACTGTATCAACGCTGCACCGATGAATTAATGGAATATGTCGGCGTCGAGCCATCCGCCGAGACGGGCGCGCTCTATGATGGCCTGCTCAAAGGCACAAAATCGCCGCCGCGCGCGCCTGCGCAACCATCCGGCACGATCACCTTCCTCTTCACAGATATCGAAGGCTCGACACGCCTGCTCGATAAGATGGGCGATCAATACGCGGTTGCATTGAGTGAGCATCACGAGATTCTGCGCGCCTCGATTCGGAAATGGAACGGGCGCGAGATGGATACCCTCGGCGATTCGTTCTTCGTCACGTTCACACGTGCATTGGATGCCGTGCAATGCGCTGCAGAAACGCAGCGCGCCCTCACGTCCCATTCCTGGCATCAGGGCGAACACCTGCGTGTGCGGATGGGCCTGCACACCGGCGAACCACTGATCGCTTCGACGGGCTACGTTGGCATGGATGTGCACCGCGCCGCGCGCATCGGGGATGCGGGTCATGGCGGGCAAATCCTGTTGTCCCAGACAACGCGTGAACTCGTCGTCCAGGATCTGCCTCTCGGGATGACGGTTCGGGATTTGGGTGAGTTCCGACTTAAGGACCTGAGATTCCCGACGCCCATTTATCAATTGGTGGTCGAGGGCCTGTCCGCTGACTTTGCGCCCATCCGAACCAGATTCACCGGCACCGAAGCGCCCACACTGGGCGAAGCGCCGTTCAAAGGCTTGCAGTTTTTCGACGTGGACGACTCGGACTTGTTCTTTGGACGCGAGACACTCACCGCGAAATTAGTGCATCGTCTGCACGATGCAAATTTCTTGTCGGTGATTATCGGAGCGTCCGGCAGCGGCAAGTCTTCGCTGGTGCGAGCCGGAGTCGTCCCGGCGGTCAGGAAGGGACATGCGCTCATTAACGGGACGAAACCGCCTGAGGGAAGCGCCAATTGGCGGGTCCACATTCTCACCCCCACCGCGCATCCGCTGGAGGCTCTGGCAATTGAAGTCACGCGCCATTCAGAATCGGTCACTGCCGCGGCAACGTTGGTGGATGACCTTTCCAAAGACCCGCGCAGTCTGCATTTCTTCCTGTCGCGCCAGGCCCGGACGCAAGACTCAGCCCATACATTGCTGGTCATTGACCAGTTCGAAGAATTATTTACCCTGTGCCGCGATAATTTTGAGCGCGAAGCCTTCATTGATAATCTGCTGACCGCCCTCTCCCCAACCCCTCTCCCCCTGGGAGAGGAGCGCAAAGGCGAGGGCAACCTTACCCTCATCATCACCTTACGGGCGGACTTTTACTCGCACCTCGCCCAATACCCCGAACTGCGCGACGCGGTGGCGCAGCAGCAGGAATACATCGGTCCGATGACGAGCGAGGAACTGCGGCGCGCCATCGAGGAACCGGCGCGGCGCGGGCACTGGGAATTCGAGCCCGGCCTGGTGGATCTGATCCTGCGCGACGTGGGCGATGAACCCGGCGCGTTGCCCCTGCTCTCGCACGCGTTGCTCGAAACGTGGAAACGACGCGCCGGTCACGTGCTTACGCTCAAGGGTTACGCCGATGCGGGTGGCGTGCGCGGCGCGATCGCGCATACCGCAGAAAACGTATACCAGAATCTTTCCCCCGCCGAGCGCCTGATCATGCGGGACATCCTCCTG
>DASWKT010000028.1:0-3454 GCA_036396515.1 Anaerolineales bacterium
GCAAACGTAAGGAGTTGATCGAAGCGCGCAATAATGCCGATAACACAGTCTACGCTGCTGAAAAGGCTTTGCGGGAGTTTGGCGATAAGGTGCCTGCCGGGATCAAATCTGACGTTGAGGCAAAAGTTGCTGAGGTGAAGAAGGTCGCGGAAGGGGAGGATGTCGCTGCGATCAAATCTGCAACGGAAGCGCTGAGCGAAGTCGTTCAAAAGATTGGGGCGGCTGTTTACCAGGGATCCGATGCCCCTGCGAGCGACTCGAGTGAACCGGAGGCAAACCCCAATCCAGACCCCGAGGCGGGGCCCGATGTAGTGGAGGGCGAAGTAAAGGAATAAATAGAATCGAACGTCGAAAGTCAAACGTCATTGACGCGTGACCTTCGATGTTTGAGGTTTGACCTATGAGCAACCGCGATTACTACGAAATTCTTGGCGTTGGACGGAATGCGAGTGATGATGAGATCAAAGCTGCATTCCGTAAAATGGCGCGCCAGTATCATCCTGACGTAAGCAAGGAAGCCGATGCGGAGGAAAAGTTCAAAGAGATCAACGAAGCCTATGGTGTGCTCTCGGATGCCGACAAGCGCGTCCGCTATGACCGCTTTGGTAAGGAGGGGCTTGGTAACATGGGCGGCTTCCACGATTACACGGCGGACTTTGGTGATATCTTCGAAGAACTTTTTGGGCAGTTCGGTTTCTCAACTGGACGTCGCTCGCGTCGGTCACCGCATCGCGGCCGCGACTTGCAAATGCATGTCACGCTGACGTTCGAAGAGGCCATTTTCGGCGTTGAGAAGGAGATCGAGTTTCAGCGCGAAGAGACTTGCTCGCGCTGTAATGGCATCGGCGCGGAGCCAGGTACATCCCCGACGCGTTGTCCCACCTGTAACGGACAAGGCGAGGTCCGTCAGGTACGGCAGACCTTCTTGGGCCAGATGGTGCAGACCGCAACCTGCCCGACCTGTGAAGGCCGCGGCGAGACGATTTCTTCACCATGCAAAACCTGCCAGGGCAGCGGGCTGGAACGCAAGACGGTTAAGAAGAAAGTCCAGATCCCTGCAGGCGTGGATGGCGGGACACAGATTCGATTGGCAGGGGAGGGCGGCCCCGGAGTTTATGGCGGGCCAAATGGGAGCCTATTTCTAATCCTGGATGTCAGGTCGCACAAGTTCTTCAAACGCCGCGAAAATGACATTCATTTGAATCTTGATATCAACGTCGCGCAGGCTGTGCTTGGCGCCGACATAGAAGTGCCTACTCTTGATGGCGAGGAGAAGTTGAGAATCCCCTCCGGGACTCAACCTGGCAAGGTCTTTCACATCAAAAATAAAGGCGTACCCTATCTCCGCCGCAGTGGACGCGGTGATCAGTTGGTGATTGTCAATGTAGCCGTTCCGACAAAACTCAGCAAGGAACAGCGCGAGCTGTTTGAGAAACTGGCTGAGAGCTTAGGCACAACGGTTAAGCCCCAGGAAAAAGGATTCCTGGATTGGTTGAATGAGGCACTGGGAGGATAGTTGGCGAAGAAATTCATCGTTTGACGGTTCTCTTTTTTTACACTATAATGATGAATACTTGAGCAACTATTCATATATTTCTTATGTTACTCCAGGAAACAACTTCCTCTCACTTAGCTGACTTATTCAGCGCTCTCAGCGACCCCACCCGCCTGCGGATCATTTCCGTTTTGCTCGAAGGTGAAATGAACGTGGGTGACATCGCAGCTCAGCTCGAAATGACTGAGTCCGCTGTGTCACATCAACTGCGCGGATTGCGTTACATGCGGCTTGTGCGCAGTCGTAAGAATGGGCGGCAGGTATTTTATTCCCTGGATGATGACCATGTGGCCAGACTCTATCGCATGGGGCTCGATCATGTGGAACATGGATAGGCAGATTCGCTAAAGGAATTATGGATCCTAAATCTTCACATATTCACTCTCACCTGCGCGAAGCCGCGAAGCAAACAACGGCTCGTCTTGCGCTGTCACTTTTTCTTACAATGGCCTTTGTCATCATCGAAGCCGGGGCGGGGTTATTCGCCAATAGTCTTGCACTCCTTACTGATGCAGCGCATAATCTGACCGATGTTATTGCACTTGGGTTAACCTGGTTTGCCGTTCGTATTACCGCCCAGCCTGCCAACGCGCAAAAAACATATGGCTATCACCGTGCAGGTATTCTCGTTGCACTGCTTAATTCGACGACCTTGGTACTTATCTCACTGGGCATTTTTTATGAAGCATACCAGCGTTTCAAGACTCCACCTGAAGTGCAATCAGGCATTCTGATAGGTGTGGGTCTCATCGCGGTTCTGATTAACCTTGTTACCGCCCTGCTCGTGCATCGGGGTAGTCAAAATGATCTCAACCTGCGTTCAGCTTTTGTCCATTTAATGGGGGACGTGCTTTCCACCGTTGGTGCGGTCATCGCGGGTGTCATCATTTATTTCACAGATGCCAACTGGTTGGATCCATTCGTGAGTGTGCTCATCGGCTTCCTGATCCTTTATAACGCCTGGGGCATCTTGCGTGATGCAACGGACATCTTGCTCGAATCCACGCCGCGCGATGTGGATATCAAAACGATGGTGAAGGATATAGTCCAGGTTGAAGGTGTGCTGGGTGTTCACGATCTGCATGTCTGGAGTCTTACGCAAAACCTGCGTACCATGTCCGCCCATATCCTTACCGACGACCTACCCATCAGCACAGGGGTGAATATCCAGCGCCAGATCAATGAAATTGTTTTTCACCGCTACAATATCGCCCATGCAACGCTTCAACTGGAGTGTATTGACTGCCTACCTAATTCGCTTTACTGTGATCTGAACGGGCATTATCATTCGGATATAAGATCCGCTTCACCATCCAGGTCTTCAATTGACTCCGCTAAATAAAGCTGTTCGGCGCCGACGCTTTTTCCGTTATCTTCGTTGGCGAAGTTTACAAACGTGAAGGCCGGCCCGATTACCATCGCTTTGAATCATAAAGAAAGATCAAATTAATGTTCATGAAGTACTTGCTCAACATCTGGCGGGAGTTTCCGTTTGGGCTGCAATTATTCATTACGGGGATGCTCAGGCCGAGGTATCGTGTCGCGGTCGCCGCAATTATCTTTGACGACCAGGGCCGCATCCTTCTGTGCGAACATACCTATCGTAAATATCATCCGTGGGGCGTGCCCGGCGGTGGGCTTGAATATGGGGAAAGGCCCGAAGACGGAGTCAGGCGGGAGGTGAGGGAGGAGACTGGACTCGAAGTTCACGTGGAAAAACTTTTGTATGCCGAGAGTGCACCCAACAACCACCATATAAGTCTGATCTATCTGTGCAACATTGTCAGCGGCATGTTTCAGCCAAATTACGAGATATCGCAGACGCGATTTTTCAGCGTGAATGCATTGCCTAAACTGTTATCTACAGAGCAGGCGTTGATAGAACGAGTTACAGGTATG
>DASWKT010000029.1:0-9232 GCA_036396515.1 Anaerolineales bacterium
CGCTTGTAGATGTCCGACAACTATCTGAATGGAAAGAAGGACATATTCCAGGGGCAATACACATCGAAGCGGGGCGCATGGCATGGGATGCACTGCCCTTCCCACACGACAGACCATTGGCGATCCAGTGCGCGAGCGGAAACCGTTCGATGTCTGTAAGCTCGGTTTTACGGAGACGTGGCTACCATGACGTGATCCAGGTGGAGGGTGGAATCAAGCAATGGAAGAAAAATGGGTTTGAAACAATAACAGACAACCCGAATCTTATAACACTATGAATGCTTCACAGGAATTTCCATCGTTTGATGTTCTCCTTCCAGATTTGAACAAATCGATTCTTGAGTTGATTAAAGATTATCGCGCGGGAAAAATTAATTCGTGGGAGGAACTCGAAGAAAGGGTAAATGCTTTCTTTACGCCTGAAAGAATGGACGAAGTGGAATCCATTGTTCCTGGCTGGCGCAGGATGGCATGCTCCTCTGATGGGGTAACACTTGTCCATGTAATGTGTGTGTTCCTGGGCCTGGGGATGCTGCCTGAATTCCAAAACCTGTCACCGGAGCAACAACAACTTGCGAAATGGATTGTCCTTTTTCACGATGTGGAAAAGGCGCATGTCAGAGACAAGAAAGACCGAACTCATGCTTTTCGCAGTGCCGTGCTTGCAGCAGGAAGATTGAAAACTCTGGGATTCATCACTACAGAAGAGCATGAAAGCCTTCTCGACTCTTGGAGTGAATTGACTGCCAGCGCCGTCACGAAATTGGATGAGTCGTCGGATTACATTCAGGACAACCGTAAACTCCCAAGTATTGTTGAAGGCATCGGGAGGATGTTTGGAGAGAACACGCCTGCAACGTTGATCACCGAAGGTGTGTTGTTGCACATGTCAATCGATGTAGTTGTAGATTATCCACAGGCTGCACCGCTCAGAGATGAAGAGATCAAGAGATATGTAAACACCGACTTGGTCCCCCTGCTCAAGGTCATGATGCTGGCAGACAACGAAGGTTGGGTAATGTTCTACCCGGAGGACAGATTGAAGCAAAGGAATCAGACCTTGAAAGTGTTCGAGAATGTGGAGCGACTAATCTCCATCTAGGCGGAGGTCGAATATGGCAAATTTACGCACGACCGTCATATTAAAAACCGACATCGTCGATTCAACACCACGAGTAGCCGGGCAGACACAATCAGAGATGGGCTTGCAACGAAAGCAACACAAGCAATTCATCTCAGAGATTGCTATGAAAAACCGCGGCTCCGTCTTTCAGGAGGAGGGGGACGGATATTGGATCGAGTTTCCCAGTGTAACTACCGCCGTTCTTACCGCCATCGAAATGCACCAGAACTTGAGGTCCATGCAAATTGGCAAAGGTGAGAAGCAACGATTAGCCATACGTGTGGTAATTACAGTGGGAGATATTCTTCATCAGGGAAACGACACGATTGGCACGACGCTCAGTCTGACGGCCCGAATCGAAAAAGTCACTCCACCAGACGAAATTTACCTGTCGCATGCTGCATGGCTGGTTCTCAACAAGGCGGAGGTTCAAACAGAATATGTAAGTGAGTTCAATTTAAAAGGCTTCAATGAACCCGAAAAGCTATACAGGGTGCTTCAAAAACATAGAACCCGTGTGCTCACTGATCATTATATTGTTTATACCGATGCAAATAAATTTGAGCACTTCGTAAAATCAGCAAGCATTCAAGGAGTCGAGGATTTTTTACTCGATTGTGACGATCTGATCAACGAAATCTGCGACAAGCATGGTGGCATAATCCGCCAGGTGAATGGCGATGAATATTTTTTCACCTTCACGGACGCAAACCAAACAATAATTGCCGTCGAAGAACTCTGTCATTCTTGGAAAAGAATTGTAGAGCGATACAAACTAGGCATTTCCATCGGGGTTCACAAGGGAAATCTCAAGGTGATTCGTTCCTTCGTGCATGGGGATGATATTCGCACGACGCAGTATTTAACCGAGATCGGTAAGCTTTATCATCCTGGCCAAGACGAGATTCGTGTGGTAACCAGCAGGAAGGTACGCAACGAGTTGCAAGGAACGGAATGGGAAGGCAAATTTCGTGAATTGGACAATGAAGGTACGACTAAAGAAGTTCATAAGCTGATTTTCAATGAACATGGCGCATATGAGTTCATAGTGGGAGACGAATTACAAAAATGATTGATTTATAATCTCAATATGGATTTCAAGAAAACAGTCAAACAAGGTTACAACGCCATCGCAGATCGTTATCTCGCCGAGCGGACGCGCGACTCGGAGGATGTGGGCCTGCTCGATGAATTTATTGAGAGGTTACCTGCAAATGCAAAGGTGCTCGATGCAGGCTGTGGCGCAGGCATACCCATCAGCCAGATGCTGAGTGATCATTTCGATGTTACAGGCGTAGATTTTTCCGAAGCGCAAATCAAACTGGCGAAGAAGAACGTCCCGAAGGCAAAGTTTATTTGCCAGGATATGACCAAACTGGATTTTCCTGAGGATACCTTCGATGGAATCTGCTCGTACTACGCCATCATCCATATTCCGCGCGAAGAGCACCAGCCGTTGCTAGCAAATTTTTACAGAATGCTCAAGCCTGGTGGATTCGCTCTGCTTTGCCTGGGCGCTGAACACTTGGTAGACGACATTGATGAAAACTATCTTGGCACGCGCATGTACTGGAGCCATTACGACATAGATACGTATCTCAAAATCCTAAAAGATTGCGGTTTTTCGGTCATCTGGTCAAAGCGCGTCGTGGATGAAACCTGCGAGGGCAGCGGGCATCTGTTTGTCATGCCACAGAAATAAGATGAAAACTTTCAAGAAATACTGGGCCATCTTTCAAATCACGCTGATCAACAGTCTCGCGTACCCGGGTGAGTTAATTGGGCGCAGTTTGTTGATCGTTCCATTTATGTGGATCTTCTACCAGTTGTGGAAGGTCACGTTCGGCGCGGCCGGCTCAGACACGATCAGCGGCATGACCCTGTACAGCACGATCTGGTATCTCATGATGGCAGAGACCATCGAGCTCAGCCGCCCCGCGCTGGCGCGTACGATTTCAGATAACGTGAAAGACGGCTCCATCGCGTACCTGCTCAATAAGCCTTACAACTTCCTGCTCTACCAATTCAGCAACTCGATCGGAGAAACCATCTTCCGCGCGCTGGTGAACGCGATCTTCGGCGGGATCATCGTCTGGTGGCTGGTGGGTCCGCCACCCGCGCCCCTTGGCTGGCTGTTTGCCTTCATTGCCATGTTCGGTACCTGGGTCTTGAACTTCTGCATCACCTGCCTGATCGGGCTATCGGCGTTTCTGGTGGAAGACGTATCACCGTTCACGTGGATCTACCAGAAATTCATATTTATTCTCGGTGGCTTTTTAATCCCACTCGATTTTTACCCTGAATGGCTGCAAGTCATTGCAAAAGCGCTGCCATTTTCCGCAATGATCTATGGGCCTTCGAAACTATTCGTTTCGCCAACCATAGCTCTTTTTGCGAATGTCATCCTCATGCAATCACTATGGATACTTGCACTCGGCACGATTCTTATTATTTCCTATCGACGCGGCGTAGCGTATTTGACCCTGAATGGAGGATGATACCGCTGGTCGAGTAAGTCGAGTGTTCGCCGAGGCTGTACACTTGCACCTGACGTGATTTGCTAAGCAAATCATGCAGGTGTCGAGACCAGCAATAACAAGTGAATGCGCAATAACTTGTATGTGTCCTCGATATGTGGCGCCTGTGGCGCCGCTGCTCGACCACCGAAGAAACAACAACCATGAAAGAACTTAAATTCCTCTTCGCTGTCTGGCAAGCCAACCTGCAATCCGTGATGGAGTACCGCGTTTCATTCCTTACGCAGGTCATCGGCATGATGCTCAATAATTTCATCTACTTCGCGATCTGGATCATCTTCTTCGACCGATTCAAGGAAGTGCGCGGCTGGGGCATCAGCGATATGTATCTCACGTTCGGTGTCCTGGCCAGCGCGTTTGGCCTGGTCGCTCTGTTATTCGGAAATGCATTCACTCTCAGCGAGATCATCAACCAGGGCCGGCTCGATTACTACCTCTCTTTGCCGCGCCCGGTGTTATTGCATACGGTTTCGAGCCGGATGATCTCAAGCGGGATGGGTGACTTCACATACGGATTCCTGAGTTACGCGCTATCCGGTCAATATACGTGGGACGGATTCCTGCGCTTCGTCCTCGCGACGCTTCTGGCGGCTACTGTCTTCGCCTCGTTTCTTATTCTGGTGCAGAGTCTTGCATTCTGGATGGGGGTGATATCCAACCTTTCCAACCTGCTGATCAACGCCATGATTACATTCGGAATTTATCCCATTACATTGTTTGACAATTACGCAAAATTGATCCTGTTCACGGTGATCCCGGCCGCGTTCGTTGGAGCTATCCCTGCAGAGTTTATCCGGGCATTCACATGGCAGACGTTAGCGGAACTACTGGTCGGCGCTGTAGTCTTTCTCTTCATAGCGATTACAATTTTCCGGCTGGGGTTGAAGCGCTATGAGTCCGGAAGTGCGATCCAGGTTGAGCTATAGATATACATTCACATGGAACAGACACGTATGGTTTTGAGGGATCGAGAATGAACATTCAAAGGCTGATTGATTTCACCCAGCGCTTGGTCCGCCAGCCCAGCCCAAGCGGTGAGGAGAAAGAGCTGATTCAAATCGTCGTCGACGAAATGGGATCTCTCGACTTCGATAAAATTTGGGTCGACGAAAACGGCTCAGCTATTGGGATCATGGAAGGCACGCAAGCCGGCAAGACGCTTCTGTTCGATGCGCATTGCGATACTGTGGGCATTGCTCCCGGCTCAACCTGGACGCGTGATCCATTTGGTGGAGAGATCATTGATGGCTATCTGTATGGACGCGGCTGTGCTGACATGAAGGGCGCGCTGGCCGCAATGGTCCATGCTGCGGCCAGCGTGGATAAAAGCAGGCTGCCTGGAAGGATAGTTGTATCTGCATCTGTGATGGAAGAGGTATTCGAAGGCGGCGCGCTGAAAACCGTGATGGATCAGGTCAATCCCCATTATGTTGTGATCGGAGAATCAAGTGATTTGAATCTCGTCCATGGCGGCCGCGGGCGCGCGGAAATCCACCTCGAAACGATTGGCAAGCCATCTCATTCATCGTCCCCACAGCTCGGCGTGAATGCGGTGCACCTGATGATGAAAGTCATCGAAGCGGTGGAGGAGATCAAGCTGAGCGAGCATCCCAGGCTTGGTCCTGCTATTCTTGCGTTGACTGACATTATTTCACAACCGTATCCCGGTTATTCGGTCATCCCATCGCATTGCAAAGCGACCTATGACCGCCGCCTGTTGCCTGACGAAACGATTGAAGATGTGCTGCGCGCCATCACCTCCCTGCCCGCACTCCAAAGCATTCCAATCAACGTGATTGTTGCGCAAGGCGAGCACCAGAGCTATACAGGTAGTATATTGCGCGGAACGAAATTCTTCCCTGCCTGGGAACTCGATGCGAAGCATCCTTTCGTTGAGCGTGCATTAGAGGGACTGCGCACATCCGGGCTTGATCCACAATTATCCGCTTATCGCTTTTGCACAAATGCCGCCTACAGCATTGGGATAGCTGGCATCCCAACGATCGGCTTTGGCCCCGGGACAGAGGCGGACGCTCATGTTGTGGATGAACGTCTTAGTCTTGACGCTCTCGAAAAGGCGGCGCGCGGATATCAGGGAATCATGGAAGCCGTCCTCGCCTAAGGAGTGGTTTGTTTTTCTGGTATAATTTTTTCCCGTGACTGGTCCTGCCTCTCGGTTTACCCTGCAAAAGTGTACGGGGCTCAGGCTGTAGGCATGGAGACCTGCATAATCTACACCGTGCCGCATAATCAACTAAACCAAACATTCGTATCTCATTCTGGATTAGTATACGAAAGTTTGCTTAGTAATGAGACAGGCGGCAAGAAAGGAAAGCATACGTCATGCCGCTCGCGAAAGAAATCAAGACCAAACTGATAACGGATTATCATCGTCATGAGGCGGATACCGGTTCGCCGGAAGTGCAGATTGCCATTCTAACGGGCCGCATCCAGCAGTTGACCGATCATCTACGCGCCAACAAAAAAGATGAGTCCTGCCGGCGTGGACTCCTCAAAATGGTCGGGCAGCGCCGCCGCATGTTGGCATACCTGCGCCAGGTTGATTACCCGCGCTATCTGGGAGTCACCGAAAGTCTGAACCTGCGCCACAAATAAATTAATCGCACGTTACCATGTAGGGGCGCCGTCATTGCGTCCCTACAACATTGTTATCAACCCGCAGTCAGGAATTGAATAGCGCGAACAACATGTTTGTCCCCGCTCTTCAGTCCCTGACCGGGCGGAATCAATTACAGGGTTACACATAGTTAGACCGGCTGTACATAAATAAGCTCACTAGATGCGCGAAGCAATCCTTCGTGCGTTTTGTGCATGTCATCAAGCCAGGTCCCGTGTACACCACAACAGGAGAGAAAATGAAACCTGAATCAAAAAAATATTTAGCCACTGTTGGAAACCATACTGCTTCCTTTGAGACCGGCAGGCTGGCCCACTTGGCGGGCGGCGCAGTGACCTTCGGCATCGATGAAGCAATTGTCTTTGCGGCTGCTACCATGGGCGGCGTTCGTGAAGGCATCGACTTCTTCCCGCTACAAGTGGAATACGAAGAGAGGCTGTATGCTGGCGGCAAGATCCCGGGTTCGTTCTTCCGGCGTGAGGGCCGCCCCGGCACCGAGGCGATTTTGACCTCGCGCCTTACAGACCGGCCGCTGCGCCCGCTCTTTCAACACGGGATGCGCAATGAAGTGCAAGTGATCATGTTCTCGCTTTCGTCTGACGGCGTGAACCCCCTCGACGTTCTCGCCATTAACGCAGCATCCGCCGCCATCATGATCTCGGATATCCCCTGGGGTGGGCCCGTAGGCGCAGTGCGTGTTGGGCGCGTGAACGGCCAGTTCGTGATCAACCCAACTTTCACAGAGATCGAAATATCAGACCTCGATCTGCGAATTGCCGGCACGCGCGATGCGATCCTCATGGTCGAATGCGGCGCGAACGAAATCCCTGAAGATGTGATGGTCGAGGCGCTTGAACTTGGCCATAAATCCATTCAACCGCTGATCGAAGCACAACTCAAGATGCAGGCCGAGGTGGGCAAACCCAAACGCGAACCAAGCCTGAACGTTCCGGACCCTGAACTTCAAAAGAAAGTTTTTGATCGAGTCAGTGGTCCGATGACTGAACTGCTCGATAAGCCGCTGACCAAAAACGAATTCTATGAGGGGATGACAAAGTTAAAAGATGAAGTCGTTGCCGAGCTATGTGGTGTGCCCAACCCCCAGAGTGAGGAAGTTGCTGAGGTTCTTACCCCTATCGTGGAAATGATATCAGACCGACCGTCGCTTGCTGCCGTCCGAGAGGCCTTTGACATGGCCGAACAGCGCGCCGTGCGCGAGCGCATCCTGAGTATGGGCAAACGCCCTGATGGGCGCACGCCGACTGAAATCCGCCCGATCTGGTGCGAAGTGGGCCTTTCCCCGCGCGCTCACGGTTCCGGCTTGTTCACACGCGGTGAGACTCAGATCCTGTCCTTTGCCACGCTTGGGACTCTGGGCGAATCACAGGAACTGGATAACCTTAGCCCCGTGGACTCCAAACGCTATATGCATCACTACAACTTCCCGCCGTACTCTACAGGCGAGGTCAAGCCTCTTCGTGGCCAGAGCAGGCGAGAGGTCGGGCATGGAGCGTTGGCAGAGCGCGCGCTGGAACCTGTTATCCCGGCGGAGGAATCCTTCCCTTACACCATCCGCGTGGTATCCGAAGCGTTGTCATCCAATGGATCCACCTCCATGGGCTCTGTCTGCGGCTCCACGCTGGCACTGATGGATGCGGGCGTTCCGATCAAAGCGCCGGTATCGGGCGTGGCGATGGGCTTAGTCACGGATGACAGCGGCCGTTATAAAATCCTGACCGATATCCAGGGCGCGGAAGACCATCTCGGTGATATGGACTTTAAAGTGGCGGGTACAGCGCAGGGCATCACGGCACTGCAAATGGATATCAAGATCACTGGCCTGAGCGCGCAGATGATGAAGGAAGCATTGGAACAGGCGAACACTGCGCGTTTGTACATTATGGAAAAGATGCTGGAAGTCATACCAACACCCCGCACAGAGTTGAAACCGCACGCGCCGCGCATCATTACGGTAAAGATCCCTGTGGATAAGATCGGCGCGCTGATCGGACCAGGCGGCAAGAACATCCGTGCGCTGCAGGAAGAGACCGGTACAAAGATCGATATCGAAGAAGACGGCACTGTTTACATCGCTTCGACGGATAGCGTTCGCGCAAAGATCGCTCAGGAACGCGTTGAGTCTCTGGGTGAAAGCGCAGTGATCGGCAATATTTATACAGGCAAAGTTGTACGGATCGCTGACTTCGGCGCCTTCGTGGAAATTCTTCCCGGCGTGGATGGACTCGTCCACATCTCCCAGCTTGACAGCCAGAGGGTGAACAAAGTGGAAGATGTCGTGAGCATGGGAGACGAAATTACTGTGATGGTCACAGATATCGATCCGCAGGGCAAGATCAGGCTCTCGCGCCAGGCAGTGCTCGAAGGCTGGACTGCCGCGGAAGCGCGCGAGAAAGACCAGCGCAAACCCGGTGGAGGCCGGCCTGGTGGTGACCGCGGCGGCGATCGTGGAGGACCGCGCGGTCGCGGTGGTGATCGCCACGGCAATGATCGCGGTGGACGACGTTAACCAAAATCCTTCGGGCGGGTCTTCGCGAAGCACCCGCCCTTCTTTTTGTTAATTGCAATCAAGATATGCTAATACATTCCATTTCTGCTGATCTACGCCGCATTTGGAAAGAAAGATTTCGGGTATGACAATTTTATTTTGATCATGCCCGCGCGAAGACTTTTTAGGCAAACTGGGCATTGAATTTCCCTGCGCCGAGTGCTATACTGATAAAAACAATTTGGGGTAAAACAATCTAATTCATCATAACTATACCCCGCGGACAATGGACGCTGCATCCCTTACGAAGGAGGGAAATCAAATGCTTCCAACACTAACCGACCGCGAAAACCAAGTTCTTAAATTGATTGCTGATGGGTTAACCAACAGGGAAATATCGTGCAATCTATCGATCAGCGAATCAACCG
>DASWKT010000030.1:0-2333 GCA_036396515.1 Anaerolineales bacterium
AGGGCTTAAACATCTTCGAGGCGGGCTATCCAAAATCCATGAAGATTGACTGCATGACATCAAACCCGCAGGATGCGATCGAGGAAACTGTCACCGCCGGCGGAAGCAGTCTTACCTACGACCCTTTCACCGATCAGTACATCTATGTTTGGAAAACGGAGAAAGGCTGGGCTGGTACTTGTCGTCAGTTGATCGTGAGGCTGAATGACGGCACTGATCACCCTGCGAATTTCAATTTCACGAAGTAGTGACATAGAAAACGGGTGTAACCGACTTACTCCACCATATCGAAATTCAAAATGAAGCAGGGACAGCGCGTGATAGCTGTCCCTGTTCCAATTACCAATTACGAATTACTAATCCCCTTCACTCTTTGCACTGCTCGGTTGATTGGGCTTGCGGTTCAACAACTTCCACAGCGCCCAAAGGATGAGCGCAGGTGGCAGGACAATAGGGAGGATGACGACAACCAGCCAGATGAGGAAGTTTGCAATTCCCTGATACGCTACCGTGACCGTGTCCTTCGCCTCATGG
Organism: Anaerolineales bacterium; assembly: GCA_036396515.1. Lineage (GTDB taxonomy): Bacteria > Chloroflexota > Anaerolineae > Anaerolineales > Villigracilaceae > Defluviilinea. The sequence continues at coordinate 535 of DASWKT010000030.1, forward strand.
AATGTATCTCCAGGCTTCCATGGAATGGGTGTTGCTGTGGGACGCGCGGTCGGGGTCGGTGTGGGAGTCAGAACGGGGAATTCAGGATCAATGTTGATTGTTATCGTTGAGAAGGCGGAACGGTCTGAAAGATAGTTCATCTGTCCCTTGATCTGCTCGATTTGCATTTCAATGTTCGATAATTCCTGGTTGATACGCAAGGCTTCATCGATGGTTTTGGAGTCATCCAGGAAGGACTTGATCCGCTCGCGCGTGGCTTCAAGATTTACCAGTTGTGACTGCAAATCAACGTATTGATCCGTTACATCGTCGCCTGAAGCGGTTTCATCCACCACACGGACGGCAAGTCCGCGCAAACGCGTAAGTACGCGCTCGAACTCCGCCACAGGCACGCCGAGTGTAATGGATGCATATTTCAGATTATTGCCGTAATAATCCTGATACCACACGCGCGAACTGACGATATATCCACCCGCGTCGCCCACAATTTGTGTGGCGCGGTCAATGGCAACATCGGTATCCTTGACCATTAAACGAACCTCGGCATTTTTTATGATCATACTGTTGGATCGTTCAATCACCGTCAAATCCCCCGATGGATTGGTGATTTCAAAGGCTGCACTGGTGGGCATTGGTGCGGCAGGCAATTCAACCGATTCCGCAACAGGCTCACCTGCATAATCCGATGCAGACTGGTCTGCGAGACGGGGCGCTTCACTCTCGCCGAAATAAGCAGGAGCTTCCGTTGCGGCGGGTGCTCCGGTCGCGGCGGGAGCGGCAGCTCCACATGCGGCAAGCAGGAGCATTGCGACGATCAACAGGGATGCGAATAGAATGGATCGAGATTTCATTTTCTCCTCCGGGAAACAGGATTTTTTAATTGGGCGTTAATGAATTGACGAGGAGAAAAAAATAAAGTTCCCGCCCTGCACAATTATTTCAAAACAACCTCTGCCCTCACCACCCCTGCCCTGTCATGTTTGGCAAGCAACTTTACCTTCGTTCCCTTCTTTGCCTTGATCACCCATTCCACTTTGAGGCGGTCCTCTGTGCCTTCGCTGAGTTCGTCAATGAAGGCATTCTTATAGGCGCGGCCCTCGAGTTCCCCAAGTTCTTCGAGCGCCTTACCAGATTCCAGTGATGCGCCTTTTGGCAAAGAGATTTCTGCAATGACACCGCGCGTCACTTTTCTTTCCAGGGCTTTCTTCGTGACATACGTCGAAAGCCAGCCTTCGTTTTGGACGACGAGCCGAACGCGGAACGAATCCGCCCCAAGTGAGGTAACGCTTGTTTCGCGCAGGGCCAGCTTCGGTGAGATCAGAGCGTGCCACACGATCCAATCAGGGAAGGGACTGATCTCCTTCTCCAAAAATTCCGTCGGCACGTTCGCCCACATATGCAGGAAATCCCAGCCGCCCAGTTCCACTTTTCCAAGCTGCGGGTGTTTGAAGGAATACCAGTTCACATATCCCGTGCCCCTCAATACTTCATCATTCCACTTGAGGAGTTTGAGATCATCTTCAATCGGATGCTCGCGATACCACTCGATGTATTTGAAGTTCTCGATGCCCGCCTGCTTCATCGGGCTCCAAAACTCGACGGTCCACGAAAAGACGCCCATGTGTTCATAGGTCCATTCATCAAAAGCGCCTGTAATGATCTGCTTAGGATAATATTTGAATTCATGAAACGTAGAAATGTCGGGGTAGCCCGTCATCTCGGTGCCTTTCGCGCCGATCTTTTGGAATGTCCACAAATCTTCGGTGTTCTGCTCGGCATCGGGCCGGTCGCTGAAGCCA
>DASWKT010000031.1:0-9319 GCA_036396515.1 Anaerolineales bacterium
TGCTTGACGATTGCGATTTGTGGGCAGTTGTCAGCTTGCCAGGTGGAGTCTTTACGGCAGCAGGCGCGGGCGTCAAAACCAATTTGCTCTTCTTCACCAAAGGCAAACCTACTGAAAAGATCTGGTACTACGATCTATCGGATATCAAAGTCGGCAAGAAGACCCCACTCACCATGGATCGCTTTGATGAATTCTTCCGCTTGCTTCCCACACGCGGCGAGTCAGATCGAAGTTGGACAGTCACGCGCGAGGAAATCGAAGCACGCAATTATGATTTGAAGGCAGTCAACCCCAACGCCAAAGCAGATGAAGACCTGAGGAAACCTGAGGAATTGCTGGATTTGATCGAAGTAAAGGGGAAGGAAGTACAAGAGGCGTTGGCGAAGCTGAGGAAGTGATTGATATATTCTGATCTAGAAGTAGATTGAGACAGGCATATTTTGGGGGGTTGTATTTGGCTCTAATTTCTTTATACTAGTTATACAGGAAGGAGAGTAACCATGCCTACTCAATATCACATCGCATTCTGGAATCTCGAAAATCTCTTCGATATCGAAAATTCGCCGCGCCGTACTGACAAGGTCGCTCGCGCCCTGGGGAAATCGATCAAAGGTTGGACTCAGGCATTATTGGATCGCAAGATCAGCCAGTTATCCTTAATTATCCAACAAATGAACTTGAATCGCGGTCCAGATTTGTTGGGGATCTGCGAAGTGGAGAACAAGTTTGTACTTGAACTACTCATGCAAAGCCTAACACTACTGGGAAGGAACTATCAAGTCATCCATTCAGACTCTCCTGATCAGCGCGGTATTGATGTTGCCTTCATCTATGACGATGACTTGTTTGAAGTCCCGCTCCCGCTTGTCGATAACGTATTTAACCATGTCGTTCTGCGGCGTACAGCCACACGCGATATTCTTCAGGTTACATTCCAAACAAGATTACATCAGCGACAACTCGTTATCTTAGGCAATCACTGGCCTTCTCGTAGTGGCGGTCAGGCTGAATCCGACGCCTATCGGGCCATGGCGGGTGAAACGCTGGCTTATTTTCACCAACGCATCCTGGAGGTCAAGGGAGATATCACACCCGTTTTGGCAATGGGCGATTTCAATGATGAGCCGTTCAATGCCTCATTGGTAAATTATGCACTGAGCCAGCGTGTCTCCCGTACAGTCATCAAAGGCCAGAATCCATATTTTTTCAACTTAATGTGGTCACTCATGGCCAAAGGTCTGGGCACGCTTTACTTTGATGGGCCGAATCTGCTTGACCAGTTCCTCATCAATAAGAACTGGCTCAAATCTGCTTCCCCTTTCAAGGTAAATCTAGACTCTGTTAACATTGTAATTTTCGCTCCCATGGTAAATAATAAAGGCCAGCCAATCCCCTTTGGTGGAATGGGCAAGCCAGTTAATCAAAATGGATTCAGCGATCACTTTCCCATCGAGATCGTGGTGGCCGAAGCCGATTGAGTACTGCGAAAGTTATCTTGACCCGACTTTTTTAGGCCATCCACGCGGCGCGCAAGAATACAATTGTTATTCGCTTTCAAGCCATGGGAGCAAATAAAAAGAGAAATTCAATACGCGCCCAGCACCCGGCCAAAGCGCATCTGTTCTTCCTTATTGGCAGGCAGGTTCATGGTAAGAAAAGTAAAAGCATGCCACAAATCCTGGAGATTGGCCTTCGGCTCCCATAGCCGCTTGAGAATGGATGTTGGACTATAGAACTCTCGATAGAGACGCAGTCGTCCCTGTTCGAGTTCATAAGCAGATATATTCTTCGGTTCGAATACTGCAGAACCATATGTGTAATCTCGGTCAAGCCACCAGTGAGGGCGGGTCAATCTCCCAACTTGAAGAAACTCGTTGTAAAGCTGCGTTCCGGGATAGGGTGTGAGCAGATTGAAAAGCACGGCAAAGAAACGCTCACGGATAGTGAATTCCAGCAGCTTGTCCAAAGATGCTGGGGTGTCTTCATCCATACCGAGAATAAATGAACCGACGATGGCAATCCCATTATCACGGGCGATCTTTAACGCTTCATCGTAACCGATACCAACTGTATTCCAGCTCTTGTGGATCTGTTTAAGGTTTGCGCGGCTGATGGTTTCGATACCGGTCAATACACCTGCACAGCCACTGGCATGCATCAAACGCATCAATTCCCTGTCTTTTGTCATTGTCAGGCTGGCTTGGCTGACCCAGCGTATTTTCAAGGGAATGAGCGCGCGGAATAAATTTTTCGCGGCTTCCTTATCAGCCACGATGTTATCGTCCACCAGGAAGACAAATTTCTGATCAAGGCTCGCGATCTCCGCCACCACTTCTTCAGGAGGACGATGGCGGAACGTGCGTCCGAAGAATGTTGTTACCGAACAGAAGCTGCATGAAAAAGGACAGCCGCGCGTGGTTTCGACCATGGCAACGGGCAAATATTTCTTACCGGCAAAGATCGAACGATCAACCCTTACATCTTCAAATGGCAAGGTATGCGATTGGCGATAAATCCTCTTTAGTTGAGCGCGTTCTATATCTCGAAGGATATCGGGCCAAACTCGCTCTGCCTCGCCAACCAACACAGAATCCGCATGCAGCAGAGCCTCATCAGGCAAAAGGGTGGGATGATGTCCGCCCAGGATCACAGGCACACCGCGTCTGCGAAATTCATCTGAGATTTGATAGGCACGCCGCGCGGTGAACGTCTTTACCGAGACTCCGACCAGATCCCGGTGGACATCGTAATCTATCTCTTCGATGCGATCATCCAGCGCTTCCACCTCCACATCGGGTGGTGTGATTCCTGCCAGGGCGGCAAGCGTAAGCGGCGTAAGCTGCCAGGATCGCTTCTCGCTAAAGTCCCTGTTTTTGATCATCGCGGGTTCGATCAGGGTCACCTTCATAACGCAGATTCTCTTTCCTGCTCGAACCACTCTTTCCAACCTGTTTGCTTCTGTAAAACGCTGGGCTTGATATTCCCAAGCTTTTGGCCGCGCGCCTGGCAGGCATGTAAATACCTTTCTGCCCCGCGCGTTACATTCACAATTTGTACTGTTTCGAGTTGTCCCAGTTTACGGCAATAGTCGTAATGGAAGTTCGCGCGCAAGGCGTCATCCAAATCTTTTGCCAGATCATCAACGCAATCATTGCTCTCAACGTACAAAACATAATGAAACCCAGCACTGTCTTCAGGTGCGAGCATGAAAAACGCAGGTGAAATGTGATGTGCGGCAAATACCTGCTCCAGGGTGTTTGCGACAAAACGCTCCTCGAGCTTTTCGCCGAACCAATCGGAAATATGATCTTCTTTTCCGACAAAGCGAATGCATGGAATTTGCTTCCAGTGTCCCACTACTTCCACGATATCATGCAGTTGATAACGATAAAATCCGCCACCGGTTGTAATGACGACGGAATATGTTTTCCCTTTTTCGATTTGATGCGCCAGCAGGGGCTCACCTGCCTCATCGATGAATTCAAAGAAGTGCGAATTGATGGAGAGCACGCTGCCTTCTATGCCGACAATGGGTACCGATACAAAAGCCTCCGTGGCAAGCAGGCCTTTTCCCTGCAAACTGGCATGCGGAAACGTTTCCTCAATCTGGCGCGCGTATGGCCGGGACGGGCCGTCCCTCCAACAACTGATAAGGCTTAGATGCGGCCAGAGCAATTCGTGATCAGTTGGAGATAACGCTCGTAATGCACGGGCAAGCTCAGGCTTGGGCGTGAAGCTCAGATCCACATCCGCCAGAGAAACTGTGCCGAGTTCAATATCGTGCAATAAGCCTTCCCACCGTTCAGGTAACGGAGCAAGAAGCAGACTCAGGAAGGTTGGATTCCAGACCGAGATCAATCGCAAATTCGGCTGGCGCAGCATATACAGAAGAGTAACATATCGAAACGAATCGATGTTTGCAATATTTTTTACAGTGTTTGGCACAGCCATGAGCGCATCAACCAGCCATTTGCCAAGCGAGCCGAGATAGGCGCTATCAGAATCGAAGCCGATCGGAATGCCAGCAGGTGTAAATCGTTTGCCATCCATGAGCGGCGTGATGGACCAGTACGCGGGCCCATATTGCAAACCGGGATTGTTTTTATAGAGATCATAAATCCAGGGTGCAATGCCGCGCTGAAATTCAGCCTTCAGACTATCCGTATATGGAACCAGTTTGGATGCAGCAGTGGAGCCGCTGGAAAGTTCAAACATGCGCACGGGTTCAGCTGTCAGAACAGATCGCTGCCCCTCACCAATGCGTGCGATATGTTTGACATAATCATCATACGTTGTGAGAGGGACTTGATTCTGATACCGCGATGGTGAGGTGATCACACTGAAGTGATGTTGTTCCCCATATTCAGTTGCCTTATTTGAACTCAAATAACGCGACAGCAACGCGGTTTGAGTTTCCTGCACTCGTTCCGCGGCGCGTTGAAAGCGACGCCATTCGGGCAAGCAGGATGCCACCCATAAAGCATTCGCCGCATATGCTTTCATCGCGCCATGCGCCTTCCTGCTGCGGTGAAGTTATCAGGATGGATCTGTGTCATGCAAACCAACTCATCGCCATTCACATAACCAGGGTTTTGCAAAATATAAAACGCAACATGTGGGTCATGCAGACGTTCATCGGTGACCTCTGCGATGCCTTTGCGCAGAGGTGTGGCGCCATTTTGAAAACGGACAACTCCTTCTTCGCAGTGATAGTCCGAGCCAAAGCGCCGGGTTGCGAGGTACTCCATGGTGGCCTGTATTTCAGGAGGCGTGGGTTTGTCGTAGCGCGGGTAAAACTCCTTGTAAAAAACGGTGAGGAAGCGATAGGTCTTATAACCGGATGAGATCAAGAGCCAATAAAGCGGCTGGGGCATATGGGCAGATTTTTCGAGCACGGTATGGATCCAGCTGCGCGGCAGTTCGGGTGTGCCCCAGTATCCGCGGCGGATAATTGTATCGCCTGAATACACCACGCTGATGCGCTTTCCCTGATAATCCATTTCGTAAAGTGCGAGGGTGGAAAAGCCTTGCAGCGCGTTGCATTCGGCGTCGCGGATGAGGATTACCCAGTTTTTATCCCGCAGGTCGCGTTCGAATATTTCAAGTGAGGAGCGTTCAAAATTCTCGTAGAAGACATCGAACATCTCGCGGATGATTTCAGAAGAGAGTTCCACGCGCGGGAGAGTTTGGCTGGCAAGGCTCGGCAACATGACTACACTTGGCTCACGATGAAATCCGCTTCACGCGTGGACTCTAATTTGGTCCCGCGCTCCAGCAGGGTCGCGGCTGGAAGCGAATTCCAGTAACGCATCCAGCCCAGAAAGCCCGCGTCCGCTTCGGGAAGCAGCACACCAAATCTGAATTGCAATTCGTTGACGACTGCAATGTCCGCATGAAGGAAAGCCAGGGTGAGCTGATGTGTGATCTCCAGCATAAGCGGACGAATGAAGGCTGGCAGCCTGCGTGCACTTTGAGCGGACATGGCATTCAGCACGAAGATACGCGAACGCGTGGCTGTAATCGGAAGAGTGGCAAACATGATGTAATTGGCGGTCCGCCCGCTATAAGCAATAACTGTATTTCCACCATAGCAGTTGGCATTCAGTTCCACTTCTTTCACGCCGGCCGCGCGCAGGATGCGATCGTTATAGTTCGTGCCATCTACGCGCGCCCGGAAGGAAATCCCATAGTGATGGGGTGCATCCCTGAAGACGCGCGGCGTTTCCAGCAGGGTACGCTGGTGCACGCTGGAAAAATGTTGCGCGTCGTATGAATTGGATGCAAGCACCTGGTATGGCGTATTGAATTCCATCATTTGAACGCGGCTGGTTTGTGGCGCGGCATCTGCCGGAAAGCCGGGCAGAGGGAATGCCGGTTCACCGCCCAGGAAAGCGAAGACCAGGCCATAACGTTCCTGTGTGCAAAGACGGACCTGCCAGGCGCGTTCAGGGATTTCCGAAGTGGCGGGAATATGTTCACATCTCCCGTTCGCGCCAAACTCCCAGTCGTGAAGTGGGCACTGCAATCGTTCGCCCACCACTCGGCCGCGCGATAAGTCCGCCCCCATGTGAATACAGGTGGCATTGAGTACACCGACTCTTCCCTGTTGCGTGCGGTAGATCGCCAGGGGAACACCAAATGCAGTTTGCCGGATCACCCTGCCGCGCTTCACATCCGATGAACGGCACAGCGGGTACCACGATTTGGGGAATGAAAGTCCTTTTTCGGTCATGCGTTACCTCTCCCGTAATCTAGCCGGCGATTCACAATTATGATGCTCATAGCACAGCAATTTCCAGGGCGGGAACTAGATGGCGATCCACTTTTGTGATGGCATCCAATCCATCATCCCACGTGACAAGATATAACTGGCTGATATACGTAAACGGACGATAGGCGCCAACGACGGAACGCAGCGGATTTGATTCCGCGAGCCCAATCATAAAGTAACTGTATCCGTGTTCCAGGGTATCGTTATAGAGCGCCCGCAAAAGCACCCCAAACATAATAGGGTCATCGTTATCAATTGCAAGATGACTGGCATAAGAATGGCGTAGAAGTGTGTTTGGTTCGGGCAGGTAAGGCCAGCCGCCAAAACGTGAGAATGCATTAAGAAGTTTACGCCAGCGCCTGATCCCGCCTGAGTAACCGCGTACAACCGTTTGCTTGAAAGCGTTCTGTTCCCAACTGGCAAGACATCCTACCACTCGTTCACTATCCATCACGAGGAAGAAATCGGAGGGCGTCAGGTTGCAAGCGAAGAGTGAGTGGCAAGTCCAGTAAGGCGCGAATTGTTTGCGCACGCCATTGCGGTTAAGGCAATCCACAATCCTATTTGCATACTTATCACTCCCGCTCACGAGACGAAGGGAACGCGGTAAAGACAAAGCGCGTTTTTGCCTCACAGGATAAATCGCATATGTAAACATCCGTGCGTATTCCTGCGCGTGCGGATATTGAGGCAGGCCGGCTGTCAGCAAGCGTCGCGCAGGCAGGTTATCTTCGATGATGCTCATTAAATAAAACGGCGCGCGCCCATCGGTATGCAGATCGCGGTACAACTTGAAGCCCTGCGCCAATCCACGCGCAAGATACAAGCCTTTGCCGTACTTGGGATGTATGCGCAGTTGACTCATGTAGCCAATCTCTTGCACTGAGCCGTTGACAAACATATCCCGCACTGAACGATTTGCAAGCCCAACGATCTCACCTGAATCTTCATCACGCGCCACAAGTGTTTGATGAAATGATCCCTCTACGGCTGATGCGTTGAAATAGTCTGGCTCCCGTTCGAAGGAGAGTGAGATGGAACCTTGCATCGGATTCTCGCGCAATAAGCGGCGCAAACCGGAATCATCGTCCGCGCACGCGAGTTCAAACCTTAGGGAAGACATGCGAATCGTGGGGAATAAGAACGGGCAGCGGCTCGCCTCTTCCGCGGACCTTGAGCAGGCTGCCGTTAAATGATTGATCCCCAAGCGGGTAGTAATCCCGCTGCCGTACCTCGCGGCGGAACATGGCATTGATGCCGTAGAAGTGCCACCACATCGCGGAGTTGGATCGGTTGACCGAATCGAAACTGCGCTTCCAGATATTGCTCCAGTTGTAGAACTCGGCGCGTGCTTCCACACAGCCGCGCTGCAATTGTTCCGGAGTCATGTGCGCGGGCTGGAAGGGGATCATATTGTACGAGTAGCGCTCGTCCAGCCACCAGTTCTCGTAAAGCAAGCGACCTTCCTCCTGCAAGCGTTTATATAACGGCGTGCCTGGGAATGGCGTCAGATGATTGAAAGCAGCAATGTAAAAGTTGTGATGAAGGGCAAAATCAACGGTTTGTTGGAAGCTGGTCTCCTTATCCTCGTCGTAACCGAATATGAACGTAACGTAAAGGCGGATATTATATTTGCGAAGATTCTTCAACGCCTTTTCATATCCGCCCTGCATGGTATTGAAGCCCTTGTTCATTTTCTTCAAGTTATCGGGGTTGAGCGATTCGAACCCGATCAGCAAACCGAGACAACCGCTCGCGGCGATCAACTGCAGGAACTCTTCATCATGCGCGGCGTTGATGCTAGCCTGGCTCACCCAGCGGATTTTGAGTTTCGCCAGTTCACGGAAGAAGGCTTTTGCCTGATCCATGTTGGACGTGATGTTATCGTCCACAAAAAAGATAAGCGGCTTCTCGCGCAGCTTCTCGAGTTCGCTGAAAATATCGTCAGCAGGTCGCCGCGTTTGTGTATGGTTGAAAATTGTTTGTACCGCGCAAAAGTCACAGACGAAATGACAGCCGCGGCCTGCCTCCACGAGACCAATGGGCAAGTAGTTTTTACCAGCATAAATGGAGCGATTCGGCCGCATGTTCGCAAGGGATGGGCGTGTGACAGAGCGATAATAAGTCTGCAATGTTTTGCGCTGTGCATCCTGCAAAACCTGCTCCCAGACCGATTCAGCCTCCCCAACTACGACTGCATCCGCATATTGCGATACTTCCTCGGGGCAAAGCGTGGCATGGAATCCACCCATCACAACGGGAATGCCGCGTTTCCGATATTCGCTGGCGATCTGGTAGGCGCGCTTGGCTGTATAGGTTTCCACGCTGAGCGCAACCAGATCGGTGGGCTCATCATAAGGGATGCGCTCCATGCGGTCATCATAAAATTTGATCTGCACATCGGTTGGAGTCAGCCCGGCAATCGCGGCGGGAGGCAAAGGTTCCATTTGCCAGAGACGGATGTAGGGCTGACTAACGCGCCTTCCGATGCATGGGTGGATCAGGGTCAGTCTCATGAGTCCGCCTTTGGTATGGAATCACTCGTCGGGCGTAAATTGACGCAGAGCTTCATGCCATGTATCTACAGCCAATCCGATACCTCCAATAGTGACTAATAGGGCAAAGAGTATGAAATTAGATATCCACCATGATAAGTCATACCCCAGAATCAAAAACAACTCATCACCTACAATGAATAGAGACCATCCAAGCCATAGCATTGTGGACGCCAATTTGGATAGATAACCACTTCTCCATATAGAAACACTGAGGGCGGTCAGACCCACAAACAGCAAATATCCACCCAATGTGAAGACAGAAGCTAAAGGCTGCTGGAACACGGTATAGTAAACATCGAAGCCAGCCGTTTTGCCTTGGGCGGATAGATCACCCACGGCAGGCAGAAGCACAGCATTAATACCAAAAAGAGGGAGATATATTCCAGCGCCTACAACGATCATAACCATCCCCCAAAATGCAGATCGGTTGCTGCTGGATGTAGAAAGGAGTTTGTAAATTGAAATCGCGGCACAGGAAAGCAAGATAAGA
>DASWKT010000032.1:0-17564 GCA_036396515.1 Anaerolineales bacterium
CCTCAGCGTACGCCTGGGTGACCGGGTTGTCATCAAACGCCGCGGCGCCATGCTTGGAAACCTCAAACCAAATGACCTGATAGATACCGGATTGGAGAAAAACGACAGTAGCGTGGCTCTTGCCTCCACCGAATTGCTGGCACATCGCACGATATACAAAACGACTCCGGCATTATCCATCGTCCATTGCCACCCGCGCATGGCTATCGCTTTCTCCCTCTCACGCGACGAAATTGTTCCGGTTGATAATGAAGGTTCTTACCTACTCAAGAAAGTGCCGGTGGTCACAGAGGAATTTGCCTCCGGGACCCCTGAGATGGCAAATAAGGTTGCTACTGCGCTGCAGAATTACAAAATCATCATGCTGCGTGGTCATGGCAGTTTTGCGATTGGCCAGACTTTGGACGAGGCCTTCTTCTGGTCCAGCACACTTGAAGAAGCTTGTCAGATCGCCTTTTATGCCAAGCTCATCAACGAGCCCTTCATTGAGTATCGCAAGATGAGCGAGTCGTATAACAAGTTCTAACTGTGGGACAGGCTAAAATCCCGTCCTTTTATGTCCCTCAGGAAATAAAGCCGCTTTTCTGCTGACAAGAGAGATACTTGTTTGATGAGGATCTCTCTTTGCTTATCTGCACAGTTAACAAATCTGCGTTATGGTTCGCTCTAAAATATTGACAAAAAACAACAATCTTGATAATATGATTTTGTCACTTCAAAAAATTTCAACAAAATCCAACAAAAGGACAGCCTTTGACTACTTACGAACGTCGCCAAGCTCTATTGGACATACTCCGTAAACAGCCGGGTTTGCGGGTTCCAGAGTTGGCTGTCGCCCTGAACGTTTCGGAAGGTACGGTTCGGAACGATCTCAATGCCTTGGAAGAACAGGCATTTTTAATACGAGTGCATGGGGGTGCAGTCCTCAACCAGCAGGGTCAGTTTCAAAATAGTTCTTTCATGCGACGTCATCAACAAAATGCAGCTGCCAAACTTGCGATTGCTCGTGAGGCAGCTCTTCTGGTTAATGATAGCGACTCGATTTTGTTGGATGCAAGCAGCACAGCCTATTACTTTGCAAAGGCATTATCAGAACGCCGCCGTTTACGTGTGATCACGAATGGCTTTGAAGTGGCACGTGAGCTGGCTCAAAATGCCACGAATACAGTCATCCTGATCGGGGGTGTCGTAAACAATGAATCCTCATCTGTCACAGGTTTGTTGAGTGAGCAGATCATCGAGGAATTGCATATTCAGAAGGCATTTCTTTCCTGTAGCGGTTTCAGTCTTGAGCGCGGCATGACAGAGGTCCACCTGGGTGAGGCACAACTGAAGCGGAAAGCAATTAAGTCAGCACAAGAGCTGTTCGGATTGCTGGATTCATCCAAGTTTGGCAAGGAAGATCTGACCTCCTTTGCGCTTCCCGAGAAGATCAATCGCTTGTTCACCGATAACCGGTTGTCATCCGCTTGGGCGGAACGGTTAAGAGCAGCAGGAATTGAATTTACGATTTGCGAAGAAGAGGTGGCTCCTGTCAAATGAGTGAACATATACTTGATCTCAAGAATATCAGTAAGAGTTTTTCCGGGGTCGAGGTGTTGCACGAAGTCTCTTTTGGGTTGCGCCCGGGTGAGGTCCATGCATTATTGGGGGAAAATGGTGCAGGAAAATCAACACTGGTAAAGGTGATCACGGGCGTTCATCAGCCAGATAAGGGTGAGATTCATTTGAATGACGCCCCCGTGCATTTTAGTGATGCGCGTGAATCACGTCGGGCCGGGATTGCGGCCATTTATCAGGAACTCACCCTGTTCCCGGATTTGGATGTAGCCGAAAACATTTTTGTTGGCCGCCAGCCTCTCACCTTCGGCGGCCGAGTCGACTGGCGCAAGTTATATGCTGAAGCAGGTAAGCTACTTAACTCCCTTGGTGTGAAGCTGGACTTAAAACAGAAAGCTCGTACTTTGAGCATTGCCGAACAGCAAATGGTTGAGATCGCGCGGGCATTCTCGATTAATGCACGCATCCTGATCATGGATGAGCCAACATCGTCCCTGACGCTTAATGAAGTTGCTGATCTGTTTCGCCTTGTGCGGCGTTTACGAGCGGATGGGACCGCCATCATTTTTATCTCACATCGCTTGGAAGAGCTTTTCGAGCTGGCTGACCGCGTCACCGTTTTACGTGATGGTTCCTACGTTGGCACACGGTTGATGAAAGACATCACGCGCGATGACTTGATTCGTATGATGGTGGGTCGTACCATTACCAATCTGTTCCCCAAGCAGGATGTACGTGCAGGTGACGTTGTTTTGAGGGTTGAACATCTCACGCGGGCCGGATCGTTTCATGATGTGAATTTTGACCTGCGACGTGGGGAAATCCTGGGCCTGGCCGGTTTGGTCGGTGCTGGTCGGACCAATGTGGCGCGTGCAATCTTCGGGGTAGAACCCGCCACAGGAGGCAGGATCCAGGTTGAGGGGCGAGAGGTTGCGATCACATCTCCTCAGCAGGCAATCGAGCTTGGACTTGCTTATGTCCCGGAGGACCGGCAGCTGCATGGCTTAATCCCCTCAATGCCTATTACACCGAATATCAGTCTGCCAATACTTCACCAGTATGCTCGCATTGGGTGGCTGCAAGATAAGTCTGAGCGTAAGTCGGCTTATGATGCTGCCCGTCAGATGGAGGTGCGTGCCAACAACATCTGGCAGCTGGCACGTGAACTGTCCGGCGGCAACCAACAAAAAGTGGTGCTGGCAAAATGGCTTTCAACAAATCCTCGTATTCTTATTCTGGATGAGCCGACCCGTGGCATTGATGTGGGCACAAAAGCGGCTGTCCATGGTTTGATGAGCAAACTGGCGGCTGAAGGGATGGCAATTTTGATGATCTCCTCTGAATTACCCGAAATACTGGGTATGAGTGATCGAGTCATCGTCATGCGTGAGGGTCTAGTGACAGGTGAATTCTCCCGCGCCGAAGCCACACAGGAGAAAATCATTTCTGCTGCCACTCAAAATGTAACGATAGGAAGCGCACAGTGACCGTTCAAAACCCTCCCGCCGTCAAAACCTCCCCTGTTTCCCGCTATGGCTTGCTATGGACTCTGGCCCGTTTCCGTGAAGCGGGAATCAGTATCTTTATTCTGATCCTGGTGGTCGCTGTCACCCTGCGGGCTCCTTCCTTTCTGACAGTGGATAATTTCAGCGATATTCTTCTCAATATTTCCATCCTGGCGATCGTGGCATTGGCGCAGACCATGGTCATCCTCTCCCATGGCATTGATCTCTCCGTCAGTTCCATGATTGGCCTGGTAGCCATGATCGTTGCGTTTGTGGTGAAGCAGAACCCTGAGATGCCGGTTCTTCTAGCGGTCCTGCTGGGAATGGCGTTGGGATCTGTGTTGGGAACCTTCAACGGCCTGATCATTACATTTGGTAAGGTTCCTCCTATTATCGCGACACTCGGTACCTTAAGCATCTATCGCGGATTGGTCTTTTACTACAGTCAGGGTACCTGGATCAATTCGTTTGAATTGCCGACCAGCTTCAAATTGTTATCAAAAGGTACGCCGCTGGGCCTGCCAAATATGGTGATCATTGCAATCGTCGTCGCTGTGATTGTGTATTATTTTCTCAACTATACCCGCACGGGACGAGATATTTATGCAGTAGGCAGTAACCCGGATGCCGCGCAATTCTCTGGTATTCGCCAGCAGCGAATTACCTTTTTGGTTTATTTGATAAGCGGTCTGCTGTGCGGGCTTGCAGCTGTCTTATGGGCATCACGCTTCGAATCGGCGCAGACCAATACCGCGCTTGGTTTTGAACTTCAGAGTGTGGCGGCTTCTGTCGTAGGCGGTGTCAGTATTAGCGGGGGTGTAGGGACTGTGCCCGGTGTATTGTTGGGCGCCCTGTTACTGGGGATCATCCAAAATTCATTGACGTTGATCCGCATCTCCCCATTCTGGCAGCTAGCGGCGCAAGGCTTATTAATTTTGATTGCAGTCATTTCTGACAAGTGGATACTGAGTCGTGTGGAGAGGACAAAGCAATGAAGGCAGGAGCTATCACCGAATCGAAATCTGCTTCGCTCATCAGCGAATACGCGCCGCGTCGTTCTTTCCTTTCCAAATTTCAGCGCTGGGAATGGATGCTGGTCGGACTGATCCTGCTGGATGTGTTGATTAATACACGTCTCTCTCCCTTTTTCCTGGACGCGCGTAATCTTTCGCGTACCTCTTCTGACTTTATGGAAATCGGCTTGATGATGCTGCCCATGGTTTTTATTATTATCACCGGCAATATCGATCTGTCTGTTGCTTCCAATATGGGGATGAGCGCTTCCTTCATGGGTCTGCTGCATAACATGGGAGTCAATATTTGGGCGGCGGCGCTGGCCGGGCTTTTGATTGGCACACTCGGCGGTCTCTTGAACGGGTATCTGGTTGCACGTGTCAGATTGCCTGCGCTGGTGGTCACCCTTGGTACGTATGCTTTTTTTCGCGGGATTGCATATGGTTTTCTTGGTGATCAGGCCGCACGCGGATACCCTGCGGCATTTACTTATTTTGGACAGGGAAAAGTATTCGGGACGCTTGTGCCATTTTCTGTGGCTTTATTTATTGTCCTGGCTGTCATCTTCGGATTGGTCCTGCACCGGACAACGTTCGGCCGTTACCTGTATGCCATTGGAAACAACGAAAATGCCACGCTCTACTCCGGTGTACCGGTTGCCAGGATTAAATTGATTATTTACACATTATCAGGCTTCATGGCGGCCCTGGCGGGCCTGATTTTGGCCGCGCGTTTTGGAAGCACACGCCCGGATATTGGCACAGGTCTTGAACTTTCAGTGATCACGGCCGTTGTGCTTGGAGGAGTCGATATTAATGGGGGTAAGGGTACCATGCTCGGCGCAACGCTTTCCCTGTTCTTGATCGGCCTGATGCGTTTCGGGATGGGATTGCTCAATATCCAAGGTCAGGTTCAGGGCATCGTCATCGGATTTCTCCTGATCCTCTCCATTTTGCTTCCGGGTGTTGCTCAACAAATTTCTTCAAGCAGGAATATCGGGATTTATCCGAAATCTGTGCTGATCAGCTTGGGCGTACTTGCCATCTTTATTGCATTCTTCCTGTTCTTCTTCTGGTCTCGAGCGCCCGTGATTGCCGGTGGCTGATGCCAATCCCCATGTTGGTCCCAGGCCAATGCCTGATGCCAAAATCTCACTTCCTGTTTTGAAAGGAGGTCCGAGGAACGAATATACTTTGCTAATGCATTTGCTGGTAAGTCGAAAATATATTCACAAGTTCGAAGGAGAAAGAATATGAAACACCGTTCTTTGTTATGGGCTCTTACGCCCCTGGTTGTCCTTGCTCTTGCATTGAGCGCATGCGCGCCGGCGACCACCGAGGCGCCCCCGGCTGCTACTGAGGCTCCAGCTACCGAGGCCCCGGCAACAGGAGCGCCCGCCGCGGCGTGTGAAGGAGACTACGTGCTGGTTCCGAAGAATCTTGGCAATCCTTATTTCGATACTGCAAATAAAGGTGCCCAAGAAGCTGCCACGGAGCTGGGCATAAATGTATTGTATCAAGGTTCCGCAACCGCCGATGCTACCGAACAGATCACCCTGCTCAATTCCTTGATTGCCCAGCAGCCATGTGGTCTGGCAATTTCAGCCAATGATTCCGATGCTCTCGTTCCAACGGGTCAAGCCGCCATGGATGCTGGCATTCCGGTCGTCACGTGGGATTCTGCTATCGCTCCTGATGGCCGCAATTTTCACCTTAACCAAGCTGTGCTGCAGGACATCGGCGCAGTTCAGATCCAGATGGCTTCTGAACTCGCTGGCGCGGATGGTGGACAGATTGCTATCTTGAGCGCCACCTCCACTGCTCCAAACCAGAATGCCTGGATCGAAGTGATGAAGGAAGAACTCACCAAACCGGAATATGCAAACCTGGAGTTGGTAGAGACCGTTTATGGCGATGATGATGACACCAAAAGCTACAACGAAGCCCAGGCCCTGTTCACCAAGTATCCTGACCTCAAAGTCATCATTGCTCCCACTACCGTGGGCATCGCCGCTTCTGCTCGTGCAGTTACAGACGGTGACTTGATCGGCAAGGTGTTCGTCACCGGCTTAGGTCTGCCGAACCAGATGCGCGAATATATAAAGAATGGCTCTGCTCCGCAATTCGCCCTTTGGAATCCATCAGACCTGGGTTATCTAGCGGTTTACGCTATGCATGCTCTCGCAACCGGCGAGATAACCGGCGAAGCTGGCGAGACATTTGCTGCTGGCAAACTCGGTGACAAAACCGTTGAGGACGATCCTGATCTCGGCCTGAACGTTCTGCTCGGCCCGCCCTTCGTCTTCAACGCCGACAACATTGATGAATTTGATTTTTAAGTCAGACTCCACCGAAGTAAGTAAGACCTGAATGATGTCACTTCGGCAGTTGGCGATCAAGTTGCTGGTTGCCGAAGTGACAGTTCGAGTAAGTCCTGGAGCAGTTAAATGAACCGAGTTGGCTTTCAGTTCAAAGTCCGGCAGGATCGGCTTGCAGAATATAAAGAACATCACAAGCAGGTCTGGCCCGAAATGCTGGATGCCTTGCGTGAAACTGGCTGGCATAATTATTCATTATTCATGCGCGAAGATGGTTTGGTCTTTGGTTATTTCGAAACTGAAGAAAGCCTTGCAACAGCCCAAGCCAAAATGGCCGCCAAGGAAGTCAATACCCGCTGGCAGGAATTCATGTCGTCTTTTATGGATGCCAGCGCCCGTCCCGATGAAACGTATGTCGAGCTTGAGGAATATTTTCACCTGGATTAATTCATGCTGAGCAGCCGAAAGCGATGAAGTAATGTTACAAGCACCTTTTCCTGAATTAGATGATCTTCTTGAAATGATCGGCGAAGCCGGACGTCACCTTGCTGAGATTGGAGCCAGTGAAGGCGCGGCGGGCAATATTTCTGTTTGCTTGCGCTGGCCCATTGAACTGCGCACTCGTTTCCCGTTGGTGGATGAAATCGAACTCCCGCAATTTGTCCCCGAACTGGCAGGGGCGACCTTTTTAGTCAGTGGCTCTGGACGTCGTTTGCGCGAGATTATTGATATGCCGACTGCAAACATTGCCTGCATACTTGTTAATGAAGATGGACGCAATGGAAAAATCTATACTTCGCATCAACGCCGCTTCGAACGTGTGACCAGTGAATTCAACTCGCATCTTGCCGTGCATTATGACCAGGTGCTTTCAAGTAGTACAAATTTTCATGCTGTCATCCATGCCCAGCCGCCTCATCTCACCTATCTGAGTCATATTCCACGCTACCAGAATGAGGAATATCTTAATACGCACCTCCTGCGCTGGCAGCCTGAGACTATCATTAACCTGCCTGAAGGAATCGGTTTTGTGCCTTTTCGGATTCCAAGCTCGCCTGAATTGATGGAGGGAACGCTGGATACCTTGCGGCATCATCGAATTGTTGTTTGGGCGAAACATGGCGTAATGGCCCGTTCGGATGTCTCTGTGAAACGGGCCGCTGACCGGGTCGAATATGCCGAGACCGCTGCGAAATATGAATACCTCAACCTTTGTACGGGAGAAATCGGCGAAGGTTTGAGTGCAGACGAGATCCGCGCGATCTGCAAGACATTCAATGTGCAACAGAATATTTTCTAGAGGCAACCATGACCATATCAGATTCCATGATTAAAAATGCCTATGCCCTCGCGAAAGAGCGCTATGCTGTGCTTGGGGTAGAGACTGAAACCGCACTTGCGCGTCTTGAGAAAGTTGCCATCAGTCTGCATTGCTGGCAGGGTGATGATGTAGGCGGTTTTGAAAATCCAGGCGGTGAGCTGAGCGGCGGGATCGCAGCAACTGGGAATTATCCCGGTAAGGCACACACTGCGGATGAACTGCGCAAAGACCTGGATGTGGTTTATCGTCTGCTGCCTGGATCACATCGTCTAAATCTTCATGCTATTTACCTGGAAGCAGATCAAAAAGTGGAGCGGAACGCTATCGAGCCGCGCCACTTCTCAGCCTGGAAGGATTGGGCAAAGGCAAATGGTCATGGTATTGATTTCAACCCGACATGTTTTTCACATCCAAAATCTGCCGATGGCTTTACGCTTGCGCATCGCGATGAAGGCGTTCGCAAGTTTTGGGTCGAACATTGCATTGCCAGTCGCAAGATCGGCGAATATTTTGGAAAAGAATTGGGAACTCCGGCCGTGACAAATATCTGGATTCCGGATGGCTACAAAGATTCACCTGCGGATCGCCAATCGCCGCGACGCCTGCTTCTTGAATCCCTTGACATGATCCTCGCCGAAAAAATTGACCCACGCTATAACCTGGACGCAGTGGAACCCAAATTATTCGGGATTGGCTCCGAAAGTTATGTGGTTGGTTCGATGGAATTCTATACGGCCTATGCTCTCAGCCGCAATATTTTGCTCACACTCGATTCAGGTCACTTCCACCCTACAGAAACAATTGCTGATAAGATTTCATCACTGTTACTCTATCTAGACCGGTTGCTTTTGCACGTCAGCCGCGGCGTACGTTGGGACAGCGATCATGTTGTTACCTTCAACGACGACTTGCAGGCGATTGCTCAAGAAATTGTCCGCAACGACGCGCTCGAGCGGATTCACATCGGATTGGATTACTTCGATGCCAGCATCAACCGGGTCGCGGCGTGGACAATTGGCGCGCGCAACACCTTACGCGCCTTGCTTCGTGCTTTGCTTGAGCCGCAGGAAATGCTGAAACAACTTGAAATCGAAGGTGACTTCTCGAGTCGCCTGGCTCTACAAGAGGAACTCAAGTCCATGCCGTTCAGCGCCGTGTGGGACTATTACTGTTTGCAGAAAGATGTAGCCGTCGGTATGGATTTTATGAATGTCATCAAGGATTACGAGAAGAAAGAACTTTCAACGCGCGGTTAGTACAACAAGGAATGATCATGTCTTACAAACCTGATGAACTCAAGCATGTTACCTATCTATGGGATGACCCTGTCGCAGATCAACTCGATCCTGTCGAACGTTTGCGCTATCGCAGTAATATATTTGGCACAGACCAGCGCATCACAAACACGGGTGGAGGTAATACTTCATCCAAGATAAGAATGACGGATCCCTTGAGCGGCGAGGCGGTGGAAGTTCTGTGGGTCAAGGGTTCAGGTGGTGACTTGCGAACTGCCACACGCACCAATTTTGCCTCTCTGTATATGGATAAATTCCTGTCACTGGAAAATATTTATGAGAAAGCAGAAGTCAAAGGCGTCAAGACCGAGATCGAAGATGCAATGGTGGATATGTATCGTCACACCACCTTCGGCTTGAATCCTGCGGCCAGTTCGATTGACACGCCGTTGCATGGGCTGATTCCATTTCGGAACGTGGATCACATGCATCCTATCTCTGTGATCGCGATCGCCGCCAGCAAGGATCAGGAACACCTGACACATGAAGTGTTCGAGGAGGAAGTTGGCTGGGTCCCGTGGCAGCGCCCTGGCTTCGACCTTGGATTGGTGATGAAGGAAAAATTGAAACAAGACCCAGAGCTGAAAGGGCTGGTGATGGGACAACACGGCTTGATCAATTGGGCAGATGATGACAAGGCCTGTTATGAATTAACGTTAACGCTCATTGAGAAAGCGGCGCGTTATATTGAGCAGCATGATCAGGGCGATAAGACCTTTGGCGGGCAAAAATACCAGCCTCTTGATGAAAACGCACGAAACAAAATTCTCGTGGACTTGTTACCTGTGCTCCGCGGCAAGGTGTCGCAGGCAAATAAGTTTATAGGCACAGTGCATGTGACAGAAAGCGTACTTCAATTTGTGAACAGCGTTCACGCCCAGCGCCTTGCCGAAATCGGCACATCCTGCCCGGATCATTTCCTGCGGACAAAGATCAAGCCGCTTTATGTGAATTGGGATCCACAAAACGAATCGTATGAGTCACTCATTGAAAAACTGGAAACGGGACTCGCTGCCTACCGCGCCGATTACAAAGCTTACTACGAAGCCTGCAAACATCCCAATTCACCTCCCATGCGCGATCCAAATCCGACCGTGATCCTGATCCCAGGATTGGGACTGATCGCCTGGGGCAAGAACAAAAGCGAAAGCCGCGTGACTGCAGAGTTTTATTCCCTTGCCATCGAAGTTATGCGCGCCTCCGAAGCCATCAGCGAATATCAAGGCTTGCCACGTCAGGAAGCCTTTGATATCGAGTATTGGTTGCTGGAAGAAGCAAAATTAAAACGCATGCCTCCCGAGAAGGAATTCGCTCGCAATGTGGTCGTAGTCATCGGCGCGGGGAGCGGCATCGGAAAAGCCACCGCACATCGAGTCGCGAAGGAGGGCGCGCATATCGTCTGCGCGGATCTCTCCGAGGAAGCTGCCCGCGCGACCGCTCAGGAATTGGTTGATAGCTATGGTGTGGGGATTGGTGTGGCAGGTACAGGCATCTCAGGCTGTGGTCCAGCCATTGCTCTGGGCGTGGATATTACCAAGCGCGAAAGTATTAAGTCCATGTTTGAAAATATCATTCTTGCCTATGGAGGTGTGGATAATGTTATTATCACAGCCGGCATCTTTGTCCCACCTGATAAACAAGGCTATATTCCGGATGAGAAATGGGCACTCACATATGCAATCAATGTCACAGGACCTTTTCTTGTGGCAGATGAAGCAAAAAGGATATGGCAGACACAAGGTTTGAAAACCAGTCTCGTCATAACTACCAGCGCTAATGCTGCGGTTGCCAAGCAAGGATCGTTTGCCTACGATACGAGCAAAGCCGCTGCCAACCACCTCGTGCGAGAGCTGGCGATCGAACTAGCTCCATTGGTTCGCGTAAACGGATTGGCACCCGCCACGGTGGTGGAAGGTAGCAGCATGTTCCCGCGTGACCGAGTGATCAGTTCGTTGACCAAATATAACGTTGCCTTCGATGAAAGTGAAAGCACTGAGTCTTTACGCGATAAGTTGGCAGTTTTCTACGCCCAGCGGACACTGACAAAGTCTCCGATCACACTGGCAGATCAGGCCGAAGTTGCCTATTTATTGAGCAGCAATAAATTCAGCAAAACAACTGGACAGATCATCAGCGTGGATGGCGGTTTACATGAAGCGTTTTTGCGGTAACTATTCCCCTCTCCCTTTGGGAGAGGGTTAGGGTGAGGGTTTAATCAATCATGCCCAGAGCCCAACTCTTCATCACCTGCCTCGGCGACCAGTTTTACACCTCCACGCTCCAGAATATGACGAACATTTTAGAGCACCTCGGCGTAGAACTGGACTTTCCTCCTGAACAAACCTGCTGTGGACAGCCGCTCTTCAACAACGGCTTTGAAGACAAGACCCGTGCGGTAGCTCTGAATTTCATGCGCGCCTTCAGCAAAAGCGATGCGCCGATGGTCGGCCCGTCTGGTTCGTGCGTCAGTATGGTCAAGCATCATTATCCATCGCTGTTCAAAGCGGGGGGTCCTGAACATGCCCTAGCAGTGGATATTGCCGCGCGCACCTTCGAATTCACCGAGTATCTGGTCAACATCCTCAAAGTTACCGATGTGGGCGCGGTCTATCCGCACAAAGTGACGTATCATGCCTCGTGTCACTACCTGCGCGAAATGGGACTCAAAACCGAAGCCAAAACGTTGCTCAATTCTGTGCAGGGATTGGAATTTGTCTCCCTTAAGGAAGAAGAGACTTGTTGCGGTTTTGGCGGCGCGTTCACCGTGACCTATCCAGAGGTCAGCCGCTCGATGATGGAGAACAAGGTCAACGATATCCTTGCCAGTGGAGCAGACACGGTAGTGACTTGCGAGCCGGGCTGTTTGATGAATATCGCAGGTGGATTGTATAAGGCAGAATCCAAAATTCGTGCCATGCACATCGTTGATCTGCTTGCATCAAAATAATTGTAGGAGCACGGCAGAGGGCCCAAGGCACGCGCTCCTAAATATCCTGCCGTGGCCCTATCTGAATGAACATTATGAGCGAAACCCCAACTTATATCAATTTTGAAGAATACAGTGAGCACGTTCCCGCCAGCATTCCCTCTGCTGTCCAACAGGCGACCAGCCGCTTCGTGGGTGGCCGCGCCGCGCGTGTGGCGGAACTTCCTCAGTGGGAGGAGTTGCGCCAGATCGGTTCGGACATTCGCCTGCATACCATCGAAAATATGGATGTGTATCTCACGCGCCTCGAAGAGAAGGTCATTTCAGCGGGCGGGCATGTCCACTGGGCAGAAACAGCCGAAGATGCGAATCGAATCGTGCTTCAAATCGCAAGGGAAAACAACGTCAAAACAGCAGTCAAATCGAAGTCCATGGCGACCGAAGAGATCGGATTGAACCATGCCCTCGAAGCAGCGGGCATCGAAGCGATCGAGACCGATCTTGGCGAATACATCATCCAACTGGCTGGGACGGGACCATCTCACATTATTGTCCCTGCGGTGCACCTCAAAAAGGAAGAGATCGCGGCACTGTTCAGCGAGAAACTTGGCATCTACGCCCCAACCGATCCCATCGAACTGGCGCGGATTGCCCGGGAAATCTTGCGCGGCAAATTTCTGAATGCGGACATGGGCATCTCCGGTGGCAACTTTCTCGTTGCTGAAACGGGCACGCTGGTCATGGTCACCAACGAAGGGAATGGGCGCATGTGCACCACATTGCCCGACCTGCATGTTGCCGTGGTTGGCATTGACAAAGTGATTCCTGATTGGGAGTCCCTGACCGTTTTTCTCAAGCTGCTGGCACGTTCTGCTACAGGTCAAAAACTTTCCACCTATACACAATTCATCACGGGCCCGCGCCGCGCCGAAGGCGAGTTTGGCCCCAAAGTATTCCATCTCGTGCTTCTGGATAATGGTCGCTCCAAAGTTCTCAAGGATCCTGTTGGCCGCGAAGTTTTCAAATGCATCCGTTGTGGTGCGTGTGCAAATGTTTGTCCGGTGTATAAAAATGTGGGCGGCTTCGCATACGGCTGGTTTATCTCCGGTCCCATTGGTGCAATCCTTTCGCCGCAAATGCTTGGCACTCAAACTGCGCGTGAGCTTCCCTATGCGTCCACACTCTGTGGCGCGTGCGCGGATGTCTGTCCTGTCAAAATTCCCATCCCGGCCATTTTGCGTCACCTCCGTCGTCGTGTGGCACAAGGCGACGAATTTGCCCAACCGAGTATTCCTGCTCCGATCCGCGTCTCCGCCAGCATTGTCTCGTTTGCCCTCGCACAGAACTGGCTCTATCGTTTTGGTACGCGCCTCCTGCCAGCCCTCATGTCTATCTTCAAGCGCGGGGATTGGATTCCCAACGCGCCCTATCCCCTCAACCGCTGGACAAAAGCACGGCCACTGCCTCCGTTCACTGCTCAATTCAGAAGATGGTGGAAGGTGCGCTCTTCTAAAAGAAAGAGGGATTCAAAATGAGCCATCCCATTATCGAAAACGTCCGCCGTTCATTGGGGCGCACCGCTCAGACTCCCCTTGGCCTGCCTCCCACTATCTATGAGTCGCGCCAAGCCGAATCAGTGGACTCTGAAATCGAGCGATTCCTCAGCGAAGTCAAAAAACTTTCTGGCGTTGGACAAAAACTTTCTCCCTTTGAGATTGACGTCGCTCTAGAGACTCTTGTTGCGGAACAAAATATTCGCAAAACCACAGTTTGGGATACGCCAAACCTCAACCTATTGGGCATTACCGAAAAACTTCGTTCTCTCGGTGTCGAACTTATCCCACCCAATGCGAGTAAACACGAAATGGCTCTCTGCGATCTTGGCATCACTGAGGCCGATTATATTCTCCCCGAAACTGGGACTCTCATCCTGCATTCCTCTGTAGAAAAACCGCGGGCAGTCTCACTCCTGCCGCGTATCCATTTGGCAATTATACGGCCCGAATTGCTGCGTGCAGATATGCATCAAGTCTTTGCTGAAGCCAAGGATAGTCATTACCTTGTCTTTATCACGGGCCCCAGCCGCACCGCGGACATAGAGTTGACAGTCACACTCGGTGTGCATGGTCCAAAAAATCTATATGTATGGATGCTAAGAGGGTAGATTAAGCGCGAACACTCCGAGTTTGACCAGTAATTTTATATGGATTGCGCGCTGCAAATTCAGGCGCGACAGGTCAGGCAATGGAATGTCCACCAAAACATATGGGGAGGGAGCAATCCCCAACCTAATTGGAGCAGACCTTCCTCCGTAGAGTGAAGTGACTTCTTTGCCGAAGGCTCGCATTAACGTTGATACCCCTCTGCGGAGGGGGATGGCGCACTTGCCCATAGCTGTGATTGCTCGTACAATCAGAGCGGTAAAATCGGACTACTGAGAGAGAAAGGTAGGAAAGGAATTGTCATGACTGACCTCAAGCGATTTGGTGAAAGCATCGTACATAATTTGGAACAGGTGATCGTGGGGAAAAGCCAGTCCGTCGAGCTGGTTGTCATTGGTTTATTATGCCAGGGACATGTCTTGATCGAGGATGTCCCCGGTGTGGGCAAGACGATGCTTGCCCGCAGCCTTGCCAAATCACTGAACTGCACGTTCAACCGCATTCAGTTCACGCCCGATATGCTCCCCAGTGACGTAACGGGCGTTTCCATTTTCAACCAACAGAAACGCGAGTTCGAGTTCCGGTCGGGGCCGATCATGGGGCAGATTGTCCTCGCGGATGAAGTCAACCGCGCTACGCCAAAGACGCAGGCTTCATTGCTGGAAGCCATGGAGGAACGTCAGGTGACGGTTGATGGGGTTACGCATCCACTTCCAAAGCCTTTCATGGTCCTCGCCACCCAAAACCCCATCGAATATGAGGGAACATTCCCCCTTCCCGAAGCGCAGCTCGACCGTTTTCTTCTGCGCGTGCGCATGGGTTATCCCAGCGCCTCAGAGGAGATGAGGATCCTGAACGAGCAGCAACTTCGGCATCCGATTGAGGCGCTGGAAGCTGTAGTTAAGATTAAGGATCTATTGAAGGCTATCGAAGAAATCCGCAAGATTTACGTTTCCCCCGCCATCCAGAAATATATCATTGACCTCGTCGGGCGCACGCGCCATAGTGGAGATGTGTATCTGGGCGCAAGCCCGCGCGGAAGTTTGGCGCTGTTCCGTGCCGGCCAGGCCCGCGCCGCACTCCAGGAGCGCGATCATGTGCTGCCCGATGATATCAAAGCGCTGGCCATCCCTGTGCTCGGTCATCGCATCATTGTTTCGCCTGCCGCCCGTTTGCGCGAGTTGAGCGCGGACCGCATTGTGCAGGAGATCCTTTACAGTGCGCCCGTGCCCGGTGGTGATTACCGGGTTGATTTTGCAAATGCAAAGGTCAAGGAAAAGTGACCCCTGGACGTATTTTTGTCTTATTGATCCTGGCCGTGGGGGCGATCGGAACCATGGTGAACGGCGCGGTGTTTTATATCCGCCTGCTTTATCTTGGTTCCCTGCTGATCATCGTGGCGGGGGTGCTGAGAATGATTTCATTGAATGGCATAAAAGTGCAACGCCAGGGGCGTTCGTTGCGGGCCAGTGTAGGCGACATCTTTGAAGAGCATTTTGAAGTATGGAACGCGAGCAAACTGCCAAAACTGTGGCTGGAGGTCTCGAACGAGTCGTCGATTCCCAATGCAACCGGATCGCGCCTGATCACCCTCCTGCGTGCGGGGCAGAAGCGTTCATACACTGCCCGTACCTGGATCACCACTCGTGGTGGTTTCCAGCTCGGGCCGACCAAAATCACCTCCGGTGATCCTTTCGGCATATTTCGGGTTTCGCGCCTTTTCCCCGCCTCCTCCACGTTGATGGTTCTGCCAATGATTTTCCACGTGAACCAATTCCTCTCCCCTCCTGGTCTGCTGCCGGGCGGGAGAGCGATCCGGCGAAAATCTATTGATATCACCCCTCACGCCGCCGGGGTGCGCGAATATGTCACCGGTGACGCGATGAAGCGCATTCACTGGCCGACGAGCATCCGCCGCGACCAGCTCATGGTCAAGGAATTTGAACAGGATCCTCAGGCGGAAGTATGGCTCTTCCTGGATACCTATAAAAGCGCTCATGTTGAAAAACCAAGCGAGGAGCTTATCTCTCCTGTAGATGATCTCATTCTTCTACGGCGTCCGAAGTTCAAGTTGCCGCGCTCCACACTGGAATATTCGATCAGCATCACTGCCTCACTGGCACATTACTTCCTGGAGCAGCGCCGCTCTGTCGGGTTGGTTACGTCGCTGGGCCGGAGTTATAAGATCATCCCGGCCGAACGCAGCGAACGGCAGGAGGCAAAGATCCTCGAGGCGCTCGCGTTCCTGCAGGCGGAAAGCACGTTTACTCTTCCCAGCCTGGTTACGGCGCAGATGGGACAACTGCCTCAGGGCAGCAGCGCCATCCTCATTACGCCAATGATCTGGTCCGAGTTGCTGCTGGGTGTAGACAGCCTTCAACGGCGCAAATTGCGGCCGGTTGTCGTTTTACTGATGTCTCAATCATTCGGCAGTCGTGCAAGCAATGAAGACCTGGCAAAATCACTTGCAGAGCGCAATGTGCCAGTCTGCCGTGTGTATTGTGATTCCGATCTCTCTGAAACGCTTTCGAGTTTTGCAACGAACACCTTTTCCCAGGAACTCTCATGGCGCAGACCCGTGTTATCACACTTGACTTGAATTTTCAGGGACGCCCGCACGCAATTGCATCGTATCTGATACGATACCCGAAGGGGGACGGTGCTGCGCTCATCGAAAGCGGACCTGGCTCGACTCTTTCTGCACTTCAAGCGGGTCTGGCGAAAGAGGGTTTATCTCCCCGCGATGTGACCCACGTCCTGCTCACTCACATCCATCTCGATCATGCAGGTGCGGCGGGATGGCTTGCCCG
Source organism: Anaerolineales bacterium (assembly GCA_036396515.1). GTDB lineage: Bacteria > Chloroflexota > Anaerolineae > Anaerolineales > Villigracilaceae > Defluviilinea. Next base: position 16,911 of record DASWKT010000032.1, read on the forward strand.
GCAAGGTGCGCAGATTTATGTACATCCTGTCGGCGCGCCGCATCTGATCAATCCTGAAAAACTGCTGGCGAGTGCAGCGCGTATTTATGGGGACAGGATGGAATCATTGTGGGGCGAGTTCCTGCCGGTCCCTGAGAGTCAACTCCATGTACCGAAGGATGGGGAAGAAATAGAGATTGGAGACTTGAGGTTTACGCCGATAAACACCCCTGGTCACGCAGAACATCATTATGCCTATCTCTTCGAAGACATCTGTTTTTCCGGCGATGTAGGTGGAGTCCGGATTCCCGGTTATCAATATTTGCGGGTCCCCATGCCGCCGCCTGACCTGCACTTGGAGCGTTGGCATGAGAGCATCGCTCGCCTGCGAAAGGAAAAGTTCGCGCGCATCGCACCGACTCACTTCGGGATCTATGATGACCCGGAATGGCAGTTGCGCGAGGTAGAAAAGGGATTGGATGATGCCGGGCGCTGGCTCGAGCAGACCATGTCAGAAGATCCATCGATCCCGATAGAAGCGCTACGGCAGAGTTTTACCGAATGGATGGTGGAGCAAGCGACAGAAATGGGCTTGAGCGACGACGTGGTGAATGCCTACATACTGGCGAATCCACCTGGCATGAGCGCCGATGGGCTGTTGCGCTATTGGAAGAA
>DASWKT010000033.1:0-3268 GCA_036396515.1 Anaerolineales bacterium
AAAGCCTGATCCATTCCCCTGGTTGCTTGGGCAATGAAAGAAAACGCGTTCCTCATGGAATGCGTTTTCTTTTATTAAAAATCTGTTTTTGTGAAGAACAAAGAACATGACAATGTCAAATAGATAGGCAGCAAAAAACTCTCGAAAACCTGATATACTCCCGCGTCGTTTGTTGCATGATTCATGTAACGAATTGATCAAGCATGAATGGAAGCAAGAAAGGAAAAAAGTTAATGAGTGATTCAACCGAATACTGGGGCATCTCATCCAGCATTGACCTGTATGAATGCGATCTTGATCTGATGCAAGATTCGGATGCGATCAGAGAGTTCGTAAGAATTCTCTGCGATCGTATCAAGATGCGACGATATGGCGAGACACAGGTTGTGCACTTTGGAGATGATCCCCGCGTTACAGGATTCAGCATGACCCAGCTCATCGAAACATCCCTGATCTCGGCCCATTTTGCAGATGCAAGCTGTGCAATTTACCTGGATGTGTTCAGTTGTGCGCCTTATGAACCTGAAGATGTGGCAAAGTTTGCGGCAGATTATTTTAAAGCCGCGACGTACAATGTAAATGTTGTATACCGTAAGTAATTTGCGAACTGGCTCTGATAAGGGGTGATAACCTGAATACCAAGACGGTCATTTGGAAAGGATGGATGAAGAACTCCGAGATCGAAGTCTCGGAGTTCTGTTTTTATTGAGCCCTTTTCAGGGCAGCATATGCCCAGGCAGATGCGCGTCTCACCGTTTCATCTTCGTCTTGCATCGCCTGTTCGAGAGGCTGGACAGCTTGCGGGTCCGTATACCATGGCAGGCTCAACGCGGCAGCAGCACGCTTCAACGATGACCCGGATTTCAGTAACTCGACCAATACTTTGACCTGTTCCGATCTGGCGTCGCGGGCATCTGCGAACATGGCGCCAAACTTCCAGGTCTGGTCGGCGAAATGTCCAATAATCTCAGAGGGCACATTTAGTGTCTTGCCCAGGTTTTCCGCCCTGCTTTCCGCGTCGGTGAGCATCTGGTTAAGTTTCTGGAAATTCTCATCTCCGAGAAGCCCCATCATTTGAGGCAGGCTGGTGAATCCGCCTGATGGGCCGAACATCATCGGGAATTTTCCAGGGAAAGCATTCTCCACGTCCGTTTTGATGCCAGCCATGGTTTGGAATGCCTCGGTGATGGCATGGTACAAGCCTGAAAGCGGACCATGTAAATGGGGAGTCTGTAGTAAATCGAGCATAAGTGGGATTGCCTTCGTAACCTGTAGCTGCCCGAGAGATTGAACAGCAATGGTTTGCGTCTCGACCTCACCATGTTCAAGAGTGTCCATCAGAAAATCAAAGGAGCGTTGATCTCCAGTTTTTCCCAGCGCAATCAATGCCTTCTGCCGCATAACGGGATTGGAGTCCCCTGCGAGCCTAATGAACAATTCGGCCTGGGCCTCGTATTTCGATTCGCCGAGCAATTCAACCAGATAGATAGTAGGTTTCATCTTCAGTGCCTCAACCAGATCAGGCCCGGCTTTGCGTCCGAATTTTTTAATGGCCTGATAAGCGCCCTGGTTAACATGACCATTCTGTTCGACGACCGCTTCGATCAGGGCAGGGACTGTTTGCGGATCCTTGATGCGGCCGAGCGCAACTGCGGCCCGCTCGCGCACGGTGGCTGTCCGGTCCTTGAGTGCCTCCAATAACGGCTGGATCGCCCGCGGCGTTTTCAACGCACCTAGAGCCTGCGCCGCGTTCCGCCGAACGCGCCAATCCGGGTCGTTTAGGTCGGGCAGAAGAGCATCCACCGCGCGCGGGTCACGGCTCTGGCCAAGCAAGCGGGCAGCGTCACAGCGCTTTTGCCAATCAGTTCCATGTAACTCGCTGAGTAGCGTTTCAAGTGGAATATCTACTTTGGGCATGTTGTTTCTCCTTATCGGATCACTTCTATTTCTTCCGGGTTCACCAGCACCTGCACTTCATCGCCATATTTGATCTCCGGGATTTCATGCGCGATCACTTCCAAAAGCGAAGGGTTCTGAAAATTGCGTAGTTTTGTCTCCGGGTGCGGGTAATAGACCCAGCCGTCGTATTCGAGATCCTTATAGATCACTTTGCAGCGCGAAAAGGAAAAATGCTCAGGCGGGTGCAGGTCTGTCCACTCGACGTGCCGAAAAGTGTATTCTGGTTTGATCAGCTTGAAAGTATGCGGGCGAATATCTATGTTGAGCGTGCCATTGAAATAGCCGCTGAGGTCCAATCCGCGCGACGTGAAGATGGGTCTCTGCCTGTCCAATGCGCCGTAAGGATAGTCGTTTGACGGGCCGGAGGCGACCCGGTAACCCTGGGTGATAATGCCGTGAACGGATGCCCATTGGTTCGTCATAGTGATAGGATTTTACTTTACTATTTTCTGATGATTCATGATAAAACCGATGGAGGAATTATGCGTCTACCTGATCGCATTGCATTGATCACAGGCGGGAACCGCGGCATTGGACTGGCAACTGCGCGCCTGTTCGCAGATGAAGGAGCGAAGGTTTTGCTGTTTGCTCGGGACCAAACGAAGGGCGAGTCAGAAGCGAGAAACATTTCGGATGCACATTTCATCCAGGGGGATGTTACACGCGCGGCTGATTGTCAGCGCGCCGTAGCGGAAGCTGTACGCTTGTATGGGGCATTAGATATTTTGGTCAACTGTGCAGGGATCATTTATCGCAATCGAACTGTCGAGCAAACCAGTGAAGAGGAGTGGGATGCTACCTTCGATGTCAATGTCAAAGGAACGTTCTTGATGTGCAAATATGCCATGCCTGTATTGCGTGAACGAAAAGGCTGTATCGTTAATATGTCGTCGTATGTTGGGTTGGTTGGGTTTCGTGGCGGTTCTTCGTATGCAGCATCCAAAGCGGCGATCATCAATTTGACGCGTTCGATGGCGCTTGATCATGCAAAAGAAGGTGTTCGGGTCAATGCCGTTTGCCCGGGTAGTGTGGATACAGAAATGATTCATGCCGCGTGGCAGCACTTTGGGGATGTCGAAGAGGCACAGCGGCTGTGGTCTGAGAAACATCCAATGGGACGTATTGCGCAACCCGAAGAAGTTGCTCAAGCCATTTTGTTTCTCGCAAGCGAAGCTGCAAGTTTTATCACGGGCACAGCGCTGGCTGTTGATGGGGGCATCACAGCCGGATAAGCAAGCGTGGATCAATAAAAAGGGCGGACTATCAGGTCCGCCCAGAAGAAACGTAATTGAATTCGTTTACGGAGGGC
>DASWKT010000034.1:0-18209 GCA_036396515.1 Anaerolineales bacterium
AGCCTGGTTTACCTCAAAGAGCGTCATGTTCGGACCGCCAGTCACGTTGAAGAGCACGCCGCGCGCCCCGTCAATCGTGATATCGAGTAGCTGACTCGAGATCGCGGTCTCCGCGGCCTTCTTGGCTTTTTCGTCGCCTGAGCCTGTCCCGACTGCCATGAGCGCCGCGCCGCCCTCAGACATGATGGCGCGCACATCGGCAAAATCAAGATTGATCAAGCCGGGGATGGTAATCAGTTCCGAAATACCCTGAATGCCCTGATGCAGGACATCATCTGCAAGGCGGAAGGCATCCTGCAGGCTGGCGCGCTTATCCGCGATTTGCAATAACCGATCATTCGGGATCGCAATCAGGGTATCTGCATGTTCCTTGAGCTTGCCAATGCCCGTCTCTGCAGATTGCATGCGGCGCATTCCTTCAAACGTGAAGGGACGCGTTACAACGCCGATCGTCAGTGCCCCGCTTTCCTTGGCGATCTGAGAGACCACCGGCGCGGCGCCCGTGCCTGTCCCGCCTCCCATGCCCGCGGTCACGAAAACCATATCCGAGCCTTTGAGCACGTTATACAGTTCATCCGCGGATTCCTCGGCAGCTTTGCGGCCGATCTCAGGGTCACCACCCGCGCCGAGGCCGCGTGTGATCTTCTCACCGAGCCTGACGTGTGTGTTCGCTTTCGCCAGCATCAGGGCCTGCGCGTCGGTATTCACCGCGATAAATTCGACGCCTTGAATGCCTGTTTCGATCATGCGGTTAACGGCATTCGATCCGCCGCCGCCCACGCCGATCACCTTAATACGGGCGAAGGGCTGCTTTCCCGGTTGCTCGGATGAGTCCTGCGGCGGGTGTTGCTTTTTGGTCGAGTCCATGTCTACCTCCATCAAACATTGGTTTTATGATACTAACAATTGATTCCGTAGCGAAATATTTTTGGATTACTACGGTGACAGCCTTGGTCCTAACAATAGTTCGTTCTTACAGCAGTTGAAATGCTATAAGACCTCAAAACGAGTTATGGTAATATACGACCGATCCATTTTTTAACGAAATTAAAATCCATACGCTTGACTCCTTTCGAGCGCCGTTCGCGCCCAATGCTCAGGTCTTGATCATGCATTGTCAACGCCCATTGCAGTAGACCTACACCAGTGGAATAAGCCGGTGAATTCAACCGATCCACCAGGCCCGATAAATTCCCAGGCTGCGCGGTGCGGACCGGCATATTCAAAACTTGAGAGGCGGCCCGCTTGATACCGGGCAATGCTGAGGTACCCCCCGTCAACACCATGCCGGCAGGTAAAAGCCCATCGTAGCCGGAGCGCTTGATCTCCTGCATGGTCAGTGAAAAAATCTCGTTAATACGCGCCTCGATGATGTGAGCCAGTTCCTGGCGGTTGATCTGCACGGGCCGATCTTCACCAAATGGTCTGATCGAAAAATACTCCTCCGGACCAACCTCCGAGCGCATTGCATAGCCCTGCTGTTTCTTCACATCCTCTGCCTGCTCAAAAGGCAAACGCAAACCGTGTCCAATATCCTGGGTCACATGATTGCCTCCAACAGCCAGCACCATCGTATGCCACACATCACCATTGACATAGATCGCCAGGTCTGTAGTGCCCCCGCCGATGTCACAAACGGCCACACCCATCTGCCGTTCCTGCTCGGTCAACACAACCTCACCGGAAGCCAGTGGATTCAACACAAATTGCTGGATCTGCACCCCCGCCGCTCCTACAGATTGGCGCAGGTTATCCACCGTCGCGCCTGAAGCGGTGATAATGTGGGCCTCCACTTCAAGGCGATAGCCACGCATCCCTTTCGGGTTACGGATGCCATCCTGTCCATCAATGCTAAAACCGCGTTGAATGACATGAATGATCTCACGGTCATGTGGGATCGCAACCGCGCGCGCTTGATCCAACGCGTGTTCAATATCATATTGCTCGATCACCTCTCCATTCACAGCCGCCGCCCCTCTGCTATTCACAGACGAGACGTGCGCACCTGCCATGCTTACCAATGCAGATGTGATCTCCAGCCCTGAGGTGGATTCAGCCTTTTTGACTGAACGTATGATCGCCTGGGAGGCCGCGGCCAGATCCACAATAACGCCTTTGCGGATTCCCTCCGAAGGCTCAATGCCAACACCCAGGATGCGGATGGATTTATTGTCCTCCACCCGTCCTACGAGTGTGCATACCTTGGTCGTACCAACATCGATTCCTACAACAATTTCTTCCATAATTACTGACTTATCCTATAGTAGGGTGCGGTCGGGTACGTTACGTTGATCGACACAGGCTGGATACCTCTTTGCGTTAATGAACTCACCATCGATTCATACACGCGTATCTTCAACTCAACATCCCTTGCGCTCGTTCCAAAAGAGACTCGCCAACCGCGCGGGTCATTCCAGCCAAAGCCAAAACCCGAATCATACAGGATCGGCGTGTTTGGCGGGACATGACCTGCAAGCCCCTTCAGCGCCTGGACCATCTCGACCGAGATGAACGGGGCCGGAGTTAATGCATCACCGCCGCTTACTTCGACGTTTGGGCCTGACAGCGCCATGACCGCGATCAGCCCCGACACCTCACCGCGCGGCCTAAAAGCGACTCCATCCTCGGAGATCCATGTGTAACCGCCTCCCTGCTCCCATCGGATGACCGGCAGTCGCTCCGTGATATTGACGGAAACAAGATTGGGCAAGGCCACTGTTACTTGAACAGAGATCAGCTCAGGGTAATTCAGGCGGAGGCGTGTCTCCAAATCCTTAGGTTTGAGCAGGAAGATAGGGCGTCCCGCGACGTTCAGCACCGAGTTGACTTCTGCCAGCGGTAATATCTGTACACCAGTGATTTGTGCCTGAGTCACACGCAACTGAGGCAGGTTGAAAGCAAGATAAAGCGCGGTGCCGAGCACAAGAGCCAGGAGGAACGAGAGCCAGCGCCCACCTGCACGCGGATGAGGGATGCTAATCGAACGCACATCGTTGCGCGGCAGAGGCAACGCGATTTGAAAGCGGCGGCGCGCACCGCTTGCACGTGCAGGCCTGCGTTTCGACCTGACAGCATCCTGTTTTGTTGCACGTCTCGTGATCGGCGGGACAGGACGTGTGGCTTCATTTGCCGCGCGTTCCATGAGCCTTGCGTTCTCTTTCGCGCGGCGCAAACGCACCAATTCCGAGTGAGCGATTTCTTTTTTTCTGCTCATGTGCCACTCCGGTAGATATGCGAAGTGCGGTCACGCTCTGCCTTGCGTTCCATTGCCAGTTCGATCAAACAATCAACCAGTTTGTTATAAGGCAGACCACTGGCTTCCCAAAGCTTGGGATACATGCTGATCTTGGTGAAGCCGGGGAGACTGTTCAATTCGTTCAGGTAAATCTTGTTTGTATCTTTCTCAACGAGGAAATCGACGCGCGCCATGCCTGCACAGTCGATGGCCTTGTATGCACGTACCGCATAATCACGGATAAGTTCAGCCGTTTCTGAGGGGAGCTCTGCAGGGATCTGCAGCCCAGTAGTGCCATCCACATATTTTGACTCGTAAGAGTAAAACTCGCGGCTCGGCAGCACTTCACCGGGGACCGAAGCGACGGGGTCATTATTGCCCAACACACTGACCTCGATCTCACGCGCATTCTTCACACCCTTTTGAATCAACACCCGGCGGTCAAAGGAGGTGGCTTCCATCAAACCTTCCTGCAGGTCAGAGCGGTTATGGCATTTGGTAATGCCCACAGAGGAACCCAGGTTGGCAGGTTTTGTAAAGAGTGGATAGTCGCTGAGCCTCTCGGCCTGCTCGATGACAGCAGCCATGTCTTTTTCGATCTCGGAGCGCAATACAACCATGGTATCAACGACAGGAATCTGATTGGCGACCATCACCTCCTTGAAAACGCCCTTATCCATGCCTACGGCAGAACCGAGGACACCTGCACCCACGTAGGCAACATCTGCCAATTCGAACAGGCCCTGTATCGTGCCATCTTCCCCAAACGTTCCGTGCAAGACAGGGAAGAAGACATCCACATCGCTCAACTTCTCGAGCGTTTGACCCTGCAAAATATAAATACCGATTTCGGATGGATTCGGTGAAACAACGACGTGCTGTAGTCCATGCACTTTGCCATTCTCAAATTTACCCAGTACATCCTCGCCGGTCACCCACTTACCTTCATGTGTGATGCCAATTTGCACTACTTCGTATCGCTGCGGGTTAAGCACCGACAGCACAGACCGCGCGGACATAAGCGATACTTCATGTTCGCCGGAACGTCCCCCGAAGAGGACGGCAATGCGGAGTTTGCGGTCAGTGCTCATTATTCGTTACCATTCACCGATCAGTTCGATCTCCAGCTCAAGTTCGACGCCTTGCTTCTCCTTCACAGCTCTCTGCACCAACTGAATCAGAGCCAGAATATCTTCAGCCTTTGTACTGGCATGATTAATAAAGAAATTTCCGTGCAACGGGCTGATCTCAGCGTTGCCGATGCGGGCACCTTTCAGCCCCGCGGCTTCGATCAACCGACCCGCGTAGTCTCCATTCGGATTCTTGAACATCGAACCCATGCTCGCACCCGGCGGTTGTGTGGCTTTGCGGTGTGCGCTAAATTGTTCGATTTTAACGATCGCTTCCTCCTTGGTGGAATTTTTCAAACTCAATTCAGCCGAAAGTACGATCGCATCCAATTCAGCGCGCTTCAATACGCTCGTGCGATAACCATAAACCATTTGTTCGGCAGTAAATTTCTCACGACCATTCTCTGTAAGCAACTCGGCCCAGATCAAATTACCGGCCATATCACCGCCGAACGCACCAGCATTTCCATATACCGCGCCACCTACTGTCCCCGGAACTGTGGCAGCCCATTCGAGTCCCGCATAGCCTTTGGACGCGCAGCGATGGGCAAGATTGCTGAAGACAACGCCCGACTCAGCCGTGACCGACGGCTGGTCACCGTTATGGAAGCGGACGCCCTTCGCCCGGTTCAATACCACGATGCCGCGCACTCCTCGGTCACTCACCAATACGTTCGAGCCGCCGCCCAGCATGATGTAGTCCAATTCCTGCATTCGCAATAACTTATCAATGTGCGCCAACTCGTCAGCGGACTCGGCCGTGATAAGCACATCCGCAGGGCCACCGATGCGCGCAGAGGTATAAGGCGCAAGAGAGACATTCTCTTTCACCTTATCGCCAAGTTTGGCGTATAACACGTGAATAGGGCTGGTGAGTGTAACCATTTTTAATTTACTCGTCTTTTTCACTTAACTTCTCGATCAATTTTGTAACGTTCTTCTCATCCGGGTCTTCCTGTTTTTCAGCATCCTTCTTCGTTGATTCATTTGGACGAGATTCCTTGTCAAAGGCAGACAAGATCATTTTTAACGGCGGCAGGAAAAAGGTCTCAGGGTGAAGCGCGCGTTTCTTTTCGTCAGGCATATCCATTTAGCTTTCCTGTAATCCTTTCAGCACATCCGTGCTGATCTGATCCGCATCGCCAGCCGAAAGGACAAGAACCACATCGCCCGGTTGAAGATGCTCGAGCAGATAATTCGTCACTTCGGGCAGGGTCTCGATATAACGTGCAGACAGATGCGGCATGGCACTGACGATCTCGGCGGATGTGAAATCCTGTTTTGGTTCGCGCGCGGCATACACTTCTGTAACGATGACCTCATCCGCATCCTTGAACGCCCGTGCAAATTCGAGAAAGAGCGTTTTTGTGCGTGAATAGGTGTGCGGCTGCCAGACGGCCCAGATGCGGCGTTCCGGATAACGGGCGCGCGCGCCAGCCAGGGTGGCTTTGATCTCAGTAGGATGGTGGGCATAGTCATCGAAGATGCTTATGCCATTCACCTCCCCGCGCAACTGGAAGCGGCGGTTTGTGCCGGTAAACTTACCGAGAGCTTTCGCGGCCTTCTCACGTGAAAGGCCCAGCACGTCCACGATCGCCAGAACAGCCAGTGCATTGCGGACATTATGCTCACCCGGCACCTGCAGAGAGACATCAAAGGTATCGGGCCCTTTGCCGCTCAAATTCGAGGAAGCCGTGAAATCAAAGCCGCCGCGCGCATTTGGCTTGAGTTCCCGTGCCTGTACCCATGAAGGACTATTGATTGTCATCTCACCCTGCACGCTGTAAGAGATGACGTTCCTGCCTGCTTTACGCACGTGCGGGATCAACGCTGCCGCGCCTGCGTCATCGGCGCATACGATCAGTGTTCCATCTTCGGGCAGCAGGTCGACAAACTTTTCGAAAGCCATATACATCGATTGGAGCGTCGGGAAGCAATCCGGGTGGTCATGTTCAATGCTCGTCACGACTGCGATCTGCGGCTTGAGTCCCAGGAACATGTGGTCATACTCATCGGCTTCTATCACGAACAATTTTTTCTTACCTGCGCGGGCGTTGACGCCAAGATTGTTTATCACGCCGCCAACAATAAAGGATGGATCCCTGCCGAGCTCGGATAAAACCCACGCAGTCATTGCTGTTGTGGTTGTCTTTCCATGCGTGCCAGCGATGGCGATACTCAGCTTATCCTCCATCAACCGACCGAGGAAGTCTGCACGTTTGTACACGGGTATGCCCGTACGTTTCGCAGCCCGGATCTCGGGATTGTCCTCCGTGACCGCAGACGAACGCACGATCCAATCCACTCCCGCCAGGTTGCGCGGGTGGTGCCCAATATAAACTTCTGCGCCAGCCTTGCGGATTTCCTCGGCAAAGGGAGTCAGCGCGCGATCTGAGCCGCTCACCACGTATCCGCTCTCCAAAAGGAGGCGGGCGATGGCGGAAAGACCGCTTCCCCCAATGCCGATGAAATGGACGTGTGTCATTTTAGTTCTGACCTTCAACAATCAGCAATTCGTCACTAGATGTAAACGACCAGCACAAATATGAACGCAAGGATGACGGCGAAGTAGATGCCCGGTTCGCCTAATAGCTGAGGCGGCATGTAAAGCATCATCTGGTTAACGGTTTGCAGCAAAGTCGGATCCTGAGGCCTGGCGATAACCTTCTCGAATGGATAGTTGGCGACGTGCATGTAATACAGGATCGTCCCGGCAATCAGGTAGCCGTTAAAGGCGCCGAGGATGACACCAAAGAGTGTATCCTGGAGGCGCTCGCGCGCCGCCTTGGATGCCAGACGCGAAATGGTGATGACAGTCTGATAGCCAAAAAACACTAGAACAAGTAGGACGATCGTCCGCACCCAGAACAGGGTGACATCTGCTTCAGACATGGCCGCCGCAATTGGGATATATCTGCGGATCACATGGTTGAGGGCCAGTGCGAGGATCACACTAAAAGCAACAAGTAGTTCCTTTGCCCAGCCTCGCATGCCTCCGACGATGGCAAAGAGGATCACATACATCCAGAAGATATAAACTATGCTCATCATGATGTTAATCTCCAGCCAGTTTGATCAACGTACTGGCAATCTTATCCGCGGCGCGCGGGTGAGATAACCCAAACATTGCGGCGCGCATGGCTTTCAATTTATTCGGGTTATCCAAAAGGATGTTAAGTGTCACTAATAACTCATCATTTAAGCGTTGATCTTCCAGAAGTACAGCCGCGCCACGCCGGGCAAGATAATCGGCGTTCACCTTCTGGTAACGCCAGGCATGTGGGTACGGCACAAGTATGGCGGGCAAACCAAACAATGGGAATTCACCCAAAGAGGAGGCGCCCGCACGTGATACAACCAAATCTGCTGCGGCCAGCGCTGCGCCCATCTCATGCAGATATGGCAGGGCATGATAGTGATCCGCAAGTTCCACAGGCAACTGCTCGCGTTCGGTATTTACTGTCTGCCAGTCCAATTCGCCAGTCAGGTGAACGATCTCGAATTTCTGGAGCAATGCATGTAGATGATGCAACACGGCCATGTTGATCGAACGCGCGCCCTGGCTGCCGCCAAAAACCAAAAGGACAGGCAGCTTGCCCGAAATGCCGAGGTGGTGATGCGCAGTTTGACGATCCCAGAGCGCAAGGTCTGCACGCAGCGGGTAACCTGTCTCAAAAACCGGTTTGTTAAAGTACTTCTGCGATTGGTCGGTGGTCACAGCGATCACATCAGAAAACCTGGCCAGTGATTTCAGAGCGATGCCGGGTTCGATATCTGGCGCATAAAGAACGATTGGGACGGAGCGTCCTGCAAGCGCCACTGGCACAGCCACATAACCACCAGTGAAGAACAGTACATCAGGATCAAATTCACGTAAAATGCGGCCTGCGGCAAGGATACCGCGTCCGAGCAGGGCAAGATTGCGCGGCATGGCAGCCAAGCCAACGCCATGCACTCCGGCAGCAGGGACGCTCTGGAAGGCAAGACCCTGGCGTTTCACCAGCGCCGCCTCCATACCCGCCTCGCCGCCCACCCACAGCGTATCCACGTCAGGTACCCTAGACTTTACTGCGCTGTGAACGGCGAGGGCGGGATACACTCCGCCGCCCGTTCCTCCGGCGCAAATCAATAACCGCACCGAACGACCTCCACTCGTTTTCTTCCTTTCTGACATTCTTCTCGCCGCTCTGACGAGAAATGTTCAATATAATGCCGATGCCACAAAGCATGGATACCAGGTTCGAGCCGCCTGCGCTGATAAATGGCAACGCGTTCCCGGCAAAAGGCATCAGACCAACCATCACAGCCATATTGATAAGCGCTTCCATGCCGATCCAGAATGTGATCCCGGAAGCTAGCAGTGTACCAAGCATATCGGAAGCGCGACGCGCAATGACAAGACCGCGCCAGACCAGAGCCGCATACAAAGTCATCAACAAAACAGCGCCGAACAACCCCAGCTCCTCAACGACCACCGCAAAGATACTATCCGTAGGAGCAAAAGGCAAACCGGTTAACTTTGTATCTGCCTGCCCCAACCCCACACCGAAGATGCCGCCTTTGATGACTGCTTCCAGGGAGCGCTGCACGTGATAAGAAGAATGGATTGGATCCTGCAAACCAATCAGAAAGGAACCGACGCGATCCTGACCTGTCGCACTGAATTGAACAACAACCCATCCCATAAGGACTGCTGCAATCAATAACAATATGATCTGACGTATGTCAGCACCCGCCAGGAAGAACAATAAGCCGCCGAGGATTAAGACGGTGCCCGCGGCGCTCAAATCGGGTTGAAGATAGATCAAACCGCCAATGATACCAAGAATAACACCCAGCGGGATCAAGCCCAGTTTTATGTCATGCAGAAATTGTCGTTTTGCATACAGCCACACAGAAAGATAGATCACCGTCACCAGTTTCGAAATCTCTGACGGCTGGTATGATCCTTCAAACAAACTGCGAGATGCGCCCAAACGGATCTCATTGATGATCAAAACCGTAATCAGTAAAACGATCGTCCCAAGCATGGCGAACAAAACAATCTTGCGCCAGTTATGATAATCGAAGAGCGAAAACACAAATGCCACGACAATTCCCAAGCCCAGCCACTTCACCTGGCGCACAAACATATAGGTTGAAGAACCATATTCGTTGAAAGAGAAATCGAAGGAGGCCGAATACAACATAATCAAGCCGAACACTGCCAGCGCGATCACCGTCAACACTAATGGAATATCCACACTCCGTGCGCTGCGTGCCGGCTTGCTGGACGAAGCGAAAGCCGAACGATCGTTTACGAAAGTTCTCGTACCCATGCTCTAAACCTTTCTCCGCGTTCTGCAAAATCCTTGAACTCATCGAAACTGGTGCCGCCCGGTGATAGAAGGACGACATCACCGGCTTCAGCGACTTCTGCAGCCTGGATGACTGCCTCGTGCAAATGCTCTGCGCGCGAGACCGTAAAACGCTTCTCGCGAGGCCCAAGCCTGTTCACCGTTCCTGCGATCTTTTCTGCTGCCTCACCAAAGAGCACCACATGATCGACGCGCGCACCCATAAGCTGTACCAGATCTTCCCAAGGAAGATCCTTATCGCGGCCGCCAAGCATCAAAACGATTGGCTCGTTAAACGAACGGATCGCTGCCATGCTTCTTTCGGGCGCAGTGGCGATCGAATCGTTATACCAGCGCACACCGCGCAGCTCACGGACAAGTTCCAGCCGGTGAGGCACGCCGTGAAAATCTTCCACTGCTTCGAGCATTGCGTCCAGAGTAAAGCCCGCCGCATGACCAATCGCAAACGCGGCGAGCACGTTCGACACATTGTGGTCGCCGCGCAAGGATATCTTTTCACGCAGGATCAACGGCAGATACATATTTCGATCACGCAAATTCAACAAACCGTCATGTAAATACGCGCCATCCAATCCTTCTTCGAGTTCACCCAGACTGAAAGTGAACAGCCTACCGTTCACTCGGTTTCGCAAATTCCATGCGCCTTTATCATCACGGCCAAGAATAGCAGCATCCTCTTTGGATTGAAATTCCAGGATGCGCGCTTTGGAGGCGGTGTAAGCCTCCATCGTGCCGTGACGATCAAGATGGTTGGGAGTGATATTAAGGATCGCCGCGATAGTAGGTGAGGTGGTCATCTGATCTAGTTGGAAGGATGAAATCTCGAGGATGGCAACATCGCCGGGCTTCATGTTGTCAACATGGTTAATAAGCGGGTCGCCGATGTTCCCACCAACATATGCTTTATCGCCGCATGCATTCTTTGCCATTTGGCCAATCAGGGTAGTCGTGGTTGTCTTTCCTGCCGAGCCTGTAATTCCGATCGTTTTGCAGGGCACCACTTCCATGAAGATCTGAGTGTCGTTCGAGAGCGGGATCCCTCGTTTAATGGCTTCAGCTACAATCGGCAGAGTAAGCGGGACTCCGCCGGAGAGACAAAGCACATCGGTCGAATCCAGCAGTTCAAGCGGATGTCCACCAAGCGCCCAGTCAATCTGGAATTCAGCCAGCGATTCGCGGGCAACGCGCATTTCATCCGCCGGGCGCATATCGCTCAACGTTACGCGTGCCCCGTGAAGCGACAGCCAGCGCGCCAGGGCCAATCCCTGACGGGCGGCTCCTAGGATCAAAACGCGCTTGCCAATCCACTCTTTCATCTTCACACCAGAGCCAATCCCATGCCAACCATAGCAGCAAGCAGACCGATCAACCAGAAGCGCTGTACAACCTGTGTTTCGCTCCACCCAAGCAATTCAAAGTGCAAATGGATGGGAGCCATTTTGAAGAAGCGTTTGCCTTTCGTCAATTTGAAATAGATAACCTGGGTCACAACACTTAATGCCTCGCTCAAAGGAATAATCGCAATGACGACGAGCAAGAGCCACTGACCGGTCATCAGCGCAACAACCGCCAGTGTGGAGCCGAGAGCCATGGATCCTGTATCACCCATGATTAATTCCGCAGGATGAACATTGAACCAAAGGAAGCCAAACAACGCGCCTACAATAATAAAACAATACTGAGCCAGGAAGGTCTGTCCCTGCATGAGGGCGATTCCGCCGAAAGCCGCAAATGCCGTTGCAGAGATCAATCCCGCAAGCCCATCCAGCCCGTCTGTAAAGTTAACCGCGTTTGATTCGCTCACGATAATGAACGCCGCGATGGGGATGTACCATAAGCCAAGTTCGATATCGCCGCGAATGCCCGGGGCTCTCATTTCAGGAACTTCAAGTCCATACTTCAAAACAAACGCTGTGCCGACCGCGAGGGCAACCTGCGCTAAAAATTTCGTCCGCGCCCGCATGCCCTCGCCACGGCGTTTACCTCGAATGCCCTCCCAGTCATCAAGCGCGCCGAGGATGGCAAAACCAACCAGAACAATCAAAGGCACCAGTACTGAACGCCCGGTAACACTAAAGCCGATCAATGTCGCGGCGTTGAGCAAACCGGTCAGTAAAAGGACCGGCAGAATGAACAACACACCGCCCATGGTGGGCGTGCCCATCTTCACGCGATGCTTATCTGGTTCCTCCACACGGATGATCTTGCCAACCTTGAAATGACGGAGCACACGAAGTAAAGGTGTGCCCCAGATGACCGTCATCACGAAAGAGAACATTGCCAAACCCAGAACGAGCGCGGTATGTTTCATGAACGCACCTCCAATAAATTGGTAATGCGATCCATGCGTAACCCGTGAGAACCTTTGATGAGGACAGTGTCGTCTTTCGTTAGATTCGACCTCAACCAATCCACAAGCGGGTCGAGTTGATCGAATTCAAAGATTGACGTTCTCTTCATACCCGCACGATGTGCTGCTTCTGCAAAGGTATGCGCGCGCTCACCCAGTGTGAGCAGGATATCAGCCACTTGTGCAGCTCGCAAGCCAACCATCTCATGTCCATTGCGCTCGTAGGGACCAAGTTCAAGCATGTCACCCAATACAGCAATTTTCCGACCGCCCAGTTCATCCAGTAGGTTTAGCGCAGCAAGCATCGATTCAGGTGAGGCATTGTAGGTGTCATCGAGCAACAATGCGCCTGTCTGACTCCGAACTGCGGCAAGACGCAACTGGGTATGACCCTGATTGAGACCCTCCAGAATCTCCTGCCAATTCATCCCCTCGGTAAGGCCGATTGCCGCGGCGCGCAGTGCAGTATGAACCGAGTGACGGCCAATTAGCGGGATGCGCACATGCAGCGTCTCGCCCTGATAATGCAGCCGAAAACGGATCCCCTCCAGGCCAAGCCCCACAACGTTATCGGCCCATAGATTCGCTTCCTGTGACAAACCATAGAAGAAGACTCGTGCCTTTGTTTTCTCTTCCATTCTGCGAACCCACGGATCATCGAAGTTCAAAATTGCTATCCCTTCAGGAGCAGGAGGCAAAGCCTGAACCAGTTCCGCCTTTCCGCGTGCGATGGCTTCCTGCGAACCCGCCCGTTCAGCATGAACAGTCCCGATATTCGTTACAATACCGACCTGTGGAAGGGCGATGTCACAAAGGAATGCAATCTCACCAGGCACGTAAAAACCCATTTCGAACACAGCCCGTTGATACCCTGAACTTAAGCGCAGCATGGTGAGAGGCAATCCGATCTCATTGTTCAAGTTGCCAGGACTCTTGAGGGTTCGATAACGCGTGCCAAGCACTTCAGCGACCAATTCCTTGGTTGTAGACTTGCCGACACTGCCCGTGATGCCGATCACCCGCAAATCCAGTTTGCGGCGCCAGTAACGCGCGATTTGTTGTAAAGCAGTAACGGTATTGTCAACACGCAGGCAGAGCGGTGTTGTGAAATCCTGCCCGGAAAATGAATCGACAGATTTAACGGTACGCAGGTCGAGTGTCCGGAAAGAAACTTCCACATCCCGTTGAGTTAAAGCAAAAGAAGCCCCCTTCTTAAAAGCTTCGGGGATGAATTCATGTCCATCCGCTCGCTCGCCAGGAATGGCAACAAACAGCGAGCCAGGAATGACCTGCCGCGAGTCGATCACTGCTTCGGTAATGACCATGCTGGCCTGTGGACGAAAAGTGGTAATTGCCTCGATCGCATCTGCAATAGTCAGCATATCATCTTGACCCCAATTGACTGCGAACGACATCTGGTGGGATATTGAGCAGGATCACGGTTTGCTCGGCAACCTGTGCGAAGACAGGTGCGGCCGTTTCTGAGCTCCAGATCGACGTACTTGGCCTTTCCAGCCAGATGTACACCATGAATTGTGGGTCATCCACGGGTCCCCAACCGATAAAAGATGCATTGGTATGAAACCCATCGTAGCCATAATCTGTTGGAATTTGCGCGGTGCCTGTTTTGCCTGCCAGTCGATATCCGGGCAAAAGTGCTAAGGAAGACTCCTCCTCCAGTGAAATTGCCAGCATTTCATTCAGCGTGCGGGCGGTCTCAGCCGAGATGGGCGAACCTGCATATTGTGATGGAACGTTATATTGATGTCCATCGCGCAACATGGCATATAACACGTGAGGCGTGACCATGCGGCCCTCATTGGCAATTGCAGAAACTGACATAAGCATTTGCAGAGGTGTGACGGCCACACCCTGGCCGAAAGCGTTGGTGCCGAGATCGACGGAATACCAATCTGAATCACCCGGGACTTTGAGCCTGCCCATTGATTCCCCGGAGAGGTCAATACCTGTTGGGTGACCTATCCCAAAACGTTCCATGTACCCATAAAAAGTCTGTGGGCCCATCTGTGTGGAGACCCAGGCCAGGCACACATTCAGCGAATGTTGCAGACAGCCAATCATGTTTTGCTGGCCCCACGACTCCCGGTTCCAGTTTTGAATGGTGATGCCACCGACCTGGATGGAGCCGGTATCCACAAAGGTGGTATCGGGGCGGACCGTGCCTGTATCCAGCGCGGCGGCCATTGTCAAGACTTTAAAAATCGAGCCGGGTTCGTACGATGTACCGATGGAACTGTTGTATTGACTGCCATTGTCAAAGAGCTGGAAGTAATCACTGTAATTGTTCAAGTTAAGGCGCGGGGTGGTTGCCATTGCAAGGATTTCGCCGCTGCGCGGATTCATGACGACAATCGTGCCATTTTCCGCGCCATAATTTACGAGCGCCTGGTCAAGGATGGATTCGACTGTGGCCTGAAGGTCGCGATTCAATGTGAGGACAAGATTTGTGCCATCCGGCACTTTGGGAATTTCGATTGCCTTGTTCGGATCCCGTGGCACCCATATCTGGACAGGATTGCCCGCCAACAGGTCGTTGTATTTCTCTTCGATTCCGAAATAACCGCGTCCATCGCGCGTGACGAACCCAAGCACATTCGACGCCAGTGTATTCTCGGGATAACTGCGCTCGAAATGCGGCTTGAATGCCAGCCCCTCTAGAAGTGGGTTTTCTGCCTCCTGTAACTGTTGCGCGACTTGTTGTAATAACGTTACTTTATCCACTCCAACGTAATCCTGGACGACGACGTATTCCCAGCCATCCGGGGAATTGGTGAGTTTACTGAAGACCTCATCATAGGGAAGGCCCAGATTTGTGCTTAGTGTGGAGGCCATCGCTTCGGGATCTTTCACGTCGTTCAAACTTACACCCACTTCATAGACCGTCCGGTTGCCTGCCAGCAAATGACCACTGCGATCATAAATTTCGCCACGCTCAGGATAAATCATGCTGAATTCACCCCCATAGCGGTCACCCTGCACGATGAAAAGCTGGGCCTGTTCACTATTTTGAATGCGTACCATTTGTATAATGACAGATAGTGCCACCACTACCAGACCTGTAATCAGGATCAATGACCGGACTGCATATTGCTGTCTCACCGGCTGCCTCCGAATTTTGCACGTTCACTGAACCATTCCAGCAACGATTGTGTGTATTCGAAGGGAAGCGACTGTACAGGGAGGACAGCATCTTCTGCCGCCAACAGGATGGCCGGTTCAGGTACAACAAAGCCAGGGACAGGCACATAATCCAACTCACCGGGTTTGATGGGGCGATAGCCTAATTCGAGCGCCCTGCGCTGCATCTCAGCAGTGGAGGTCAGGTTTCCAAGCTGGGTTTCCAGATCGGCGTTGGCGCGTTGAATCGTTGCGATCTCAAAGCGCAGTTCCTGGATCTCGCGTCCGGCTACCGCGGCGCGCGCAGTCACGTCGAGATATAACGCGGCGATCATTGCCGCGCCGATCAATGTGAGTAGAAACGCGCCAATCCACTGGCGTTGAATACGCCAGGTAGCCTGTTTATGCGCATGGATAATCTGAGTTGTCTGCATAACGACCTTTATATTTGGGCGAGGGTCGCGTAGTAACGATTTAGGTAGTTACTACAGTTTTTCTGCAATGCGTAGCTTCGCACTGCGCGCTCTCGGATTATTTTCTATTTCTTCATCCGAAGGCGTTATTGGTTTTCGTGTTACCTCTTTCAGCGTTGCCTTGCGTTCGACTTCATAGATCTGTTCGTAAGGCGGATTGACCAGATCTTTGCTCCCTTCCCGGAAGAAATCCTTGACAATGCGGTCCTCCAGTGAGTGGAAGGAGATCACGGCGAGTCTTCCTCCGGGCCTCAGGCCTGTTACCGCTTGGGGGAGGACTTCCTCAATGGAAGCCAGTTCCTCATTGACCGCGATCCGCAGCGCCTGGAACGTCTGTGTAGCGGGGTGGACGCTCCTGAGCTTGCCGAAGGACCCGCGGCGGGGAGATACGCTCTCGATAACAGCGACCAGCTCGCGGGTGGTGTGAAGCGGTCTTGCTCTCACAATAGCTCGTGCGATCTTGCGAGAATCCCGCTCTTCGCCGTATTGGTAGATCAAGTCAGCCAGTTCCCGTTCTGATAACTTGTTCACCAAATCGGCGGCGGTCTGTAAGGCAGAAGGCCCGAAGCGCATATCGAGTGGAGCATCGTACATGAATGAAAAGCCTCGCTCGGGCGTATCGAATTGCATCGAAGATGCACCGAGGTCGAGCACGATACCATCCACCGCGTCCCAGCCGAGTTGCGCCAGTTGAATGGATAGAGACGTGTAGGAGGCTTGCACCAGATGGATGCGCTGTTCATAAGGAGCCAAGGTCTTACGAGCGAGCGCTAACGCCTGCGGGTCTACATCGAGACCGAGCAGTTGCCCATCTGGCGCAGACGCCTCCAAAATTCCGCGGGCATGTCCGCCCGCGCCCAATGTCCCATCCACATAACGGCCACCACGCCTGGGTTGCAACGCGTGTATAATCTCTTTGTAAAGTACAGGTTGATGCGGCGAATCGTTCATATTGACGACCAAGGGTCATCGCTATGACGAGAAATAATTTTTCGACAGATCGAGCGCGGCGAAGCGTTGATTGTTCGTTTCAATATTCTGCAGTTGAGCCATTTGATCGTTCCATGCAGCAGGAGTCCATACTTCAAAGTATTCGCCCTGTCCCGCGACGATCGCTTCATTTTCGAGCATGATGACCTGACGTAAATTCTGTGGTACAAGAATGCGTCCGACTTTATCTACTTCAACGAGATAGGCACTCGAAAGAATAAGCCGGCGCAGGAGACGTGCGGTTCCATCAGCCAGGTTCATCGCATTAATGCGGTCATACACCTGTTTGAAGTAAACTTCTGTCAGGACCATGAGACAATTATCAAAACCTTGTGTGATATAAGCGCCAGCCGCCAGCAACTCACGATAGCGCGCCGGGATCATCAGGCGGCCCTTCTCATCGAGGTTGTGTTGGAACTGACCCAAGAACATTTGTGCTATAATTCCTTTTAACTGATGAACGCCGGCGCAACCGGCGTCCTTCCACTTTCTACCACTTCTTCCCACATTATACAACGTTTGAACGAAAAATCAAGTAGTTTTGTCCAAATTGCTATTCCTACCAATGTCCTAGTATCGATGATCGCCTCGCAACTCTTCACACTGCTAGAAACTTCGCGTTGGAAAGATTACGCATTAATCGATAGCGGCGATGGATTGAAACTTGAACGCTTCGGTAACTATATTTTTGTACGGCCTGAATCGCAAGCCATGTGGAAGCGTTCACTGGACAATGAGTGGAAGCAAGCGCATGCAATCTTTCAACCAACAGGTGAAGAAAGCGGCGGACATTGGGATTTCAAAAAGAAGGTAGATGAGAAATGGGAGATGAAATACCCCCTCACCCCTGGCCCCTCCTTACGGAGTGCTTCGCAGTCTCCCTTAGAGAGAGGGGAGATTCGGTTCTGGGCAATGACAACTCCTGGCCGGCATCTGGGCGTATTCCCCGAAGTCGCCGCGCACTGGGATTGGTTCAGCGGGTTGATCGCTCAAGCGAAGAAGGAAATCAACGTATTGAATTTATTTGGATATACCGGACTCGCGACTCTCGCCGCGGCGGCAGCTGGAGCAAAGGTCACTCACGTGGACGCATCCAAAAAATCCGTGAGCTGGGCGCGTGAGAATCAGGCATTATCCAATCTGACAGAGAAGCCCATCCGCTGGATCGTGGACGATGCACTGAAATTCGTCCAACGTGAAGCGCGGCGTGGGGTCAAATACGATGGCATCATTCTCGATCCCCCTAAGTTTGGACGCGGACCCCAAGGGGAGGTGTGGGAAGTGTACAAGTCACTGCCCACTCTATTGAAAGCTTGCCGCGAATGCCTGAGCGATCATCCATTATTTGTTGTAACCACAATCTATGCTGTGCGCGCGTCTGCCATTCATGTGGCACAGGCGCTTGATGAAATGATGAAAGAGTTCGAAGGGAAAGTGGAATGTGGAGAGCTGATCACGCGCGAACAAAGCGCGGGGAGATTGTTATCGCAGGCAGTGTATGCGCGCTGGAACAGGACATAACAGAATATTTCATTT
>DASWKT010000035.1:0-10280 GCA_036396515.1 Anaerolineales bacterium
AAGGAGATGGACAATGTCACGTAAACCTTTTGCTCAAGTTTCTGTTCTCATATTGATCCTGATGGCGCTCCTTGCAGTTCCTGGCAACGCCCGGGCAGGGGGAGTCTGCGGCGGTAATTACGTTGTCGAGTGGGGCGACACGCTTGACAAGATTGGTGCGAGGTGCGGGACCACCGTTTCTGCCATTTACGCGGCCAATCCCGGAATCAGTGGATACCTGTATGCAGGCCAAATCCTGGTAGTCCCCGGCAGTAACTACTGCAATTGTCCTCCAGTCAGTCACAGAGGCACTTACATCGTACAGTATGGCGACACATTCTCCGGGATTGCACTCTTTTATGGCGTCAGCATAAAAGACCTGCGGGCCGCCAATCCCCATATCTCGAATATAAATAATCTGTATGCCGGGCAAATTATCAATGTTCCCCGTTCGTCCGGGGTTTCCAGTGTGCCAAGACCCACGGAAACCCCGGGTTCGCTTTCCCATGGTACCGTACCGGCAAAAACTCCATCCGGGAAAATCAAATTGTCCAACAAGTCGAAGACTGAAGTTTATGTGTCATTACAAGGCACAACGAGAGATGGCTTTCATGTGGTTAACGAATATCCCGTAGCCGGGACCATGGATGTCAAAGTACCCGCGGGTTGGTACATCTATGTAGCCTGGGTTGGAGGTCGGAAATTCAGTGGGGAATTCAAACTGGGCGGAGGATCGGACCACTCCATTACGTTTTACAGGGACAGAATCGTTGTCGAATAATAAATTTGAGGCTGCAAGGGCATAAACATAAGATCAAGGCTCATTGCCTCGCAAAATATATCAACAGCCCTCCTTGCCACATCTGGAGGACTGCGAAGCGTGACCGAGAAGGAACAAAGATCGGTGAATGGATGAAAGTCACTCATAGCACCGCATTTGAACACAGCGAAGCCATCAGCGCCAAAAGCTCCTCTGTACGCTAACTCCAGACCCTGCTCAAAACCAAAGACCCCGGCGGTTTAGTCCGCGTCATGAAGAAACGCCAGGAGTTTTTATGGGTGCATGAAAAGTTTGCAGGAGAATATTAAACGATCAGTCATTACTTCGTCGAATAGGGAGATTGCTTTGGGCTGACGAATTGAAAGGAGGTATACAAATATGCCAAATCCCTCTATCCTCCTAGGTCCCATTGTGGGCGGACTCAGCCATAGCCGCGCCAACATCTGGGCGCGGGCAACCTCACCGTCCATTCTGCACGTCTGGCTTGCCAGGCACGCGGACTTGAACGATGTCCAACTCGTTGGGGAGGTTGAACTCCCCGCAAGAGACGGATGCACAGGCATCCTGCCAATTGACCACCTCAAACCCGAAACGAAATACTATTACGCGGTCGGCCTGCACCCAACTCTCCCCGCGCCGCAGGAATTCCACACCTTCGCCACTTTCCCCCAACCACGCATCCTGCGTTCGTTCTCCTTTGCCTTTGGCTCATGCTACCTTCCGTCCGATGACCAAGGTGGGCAGACCATGCACGAGTTACGCCGCCACATCGAATCTGACGATTTGCGCTTCGGCCTGTTCCTCGGTGATCAAATCTACGCTGATAGCACAGAACGGAACGGCCTCCGTCGGATCGCCGTCACACTCGAAGAATATCGCGCCGTCTACGAATACGGCTGGTCCCATCCTGCCATGCGCGAACTCCTGCCAAACCTCCCACTCTTTATGATTCTCGATGACCACGAAGTCGACGATGACTGGTTCTGGCGCGACCCCGAACGCCGCTGGGCAAAAATCCCCGTCCACAACCAGTTCTTTCGCTGGCTCAAGGGACTGCCGCCTGAGCAACGCCACCTCTCCCCCGAACGTGTCCGCGCCGCGCTCAAGGCTTACTATGAGCACCAAGCCATGCACGGGCCCGAGATGCTACTGCCGCTCGAGACCAACGCCGCAGGCGAATTCCAATTCCATCGCCACGATGCAGGTTCCCTCGCCTACGGGTTTTACTTCGGCGGCGCGGCTTTCTTCGTGCTCGATACGCGTACCATGCGCGTGAAGGACAGAAAAAAATCCCTGCTGAGCGAAGGGCAATGGACAATCCTGCAGGATTGGCTCAAGCAGGTAAATGAGCAATACCCTGTGAAATTCCTTGTCTCGTCGGGAACTATCCTCCATCCATTTTGGCTCGATATTACCCGCGACCGCTGGAATGGCTTTCCTGCCGAACGAGAACGCCTGCTCAAATTCCTGGCAGTCAATGAGATCCAAGGCGTGCATATCATCACCGGCGACCTGCATACTGGGCACGCCATCTCCGCCGAACTCAAATGCCTCAGCGGACGCAGCATCCCTATTTGGGAATTTTGCTCTTCGCCATTTGAGCAAAGCGAGTCGCCCTCCACTATCACCTATCACCCTCTCTTCTCAAAATGGATCGGCAGCCAAAAAAGACTCTTCTGGCAAACCGGTCAAAACTTCGGCGTCGTTCACGTGGACTTCGATTCCTCCACTCCGCACGTCATATTCACCCTGCACTACAATCAGAACGGCTGGAAGACCCGCCCCCCCATCACAAACATCCTGAAAATCTAAACGTTGATCGTCTCAGATCAAAGTCATCCCGCAACTGTCCACGGAGGTTGCTTCGGGAAGAACACCCTCGCAACACTTGCACCCCGTTCGGGCTGCGAGACGGCCTGCCGCACACCCCCTGGCACCGCCCGTGATTTGCTTAGCAAATCAGGCAGGTGTGCCCTGAGCGTGGCGCCCAGGCGCCACCGGGGAGTGCAGGTGTCGAAACCAGGCGACCGAAGAGTCTCATAGATTCTGGTAAAGACTCTTCGCTTCGCTCAGTCAGAGTGACATGTATTTCATACTACTCTCATTGTGCAGTCATCGTACTAGGTGACTTCCTATGAAGCTTAACTATTTTGCCGCGCGCACAAACCCAATAATCAAAATCTGTTTTTCCAGTACAGCGATCTGACTGAAGCCTGCATCCTTCAAAGGTCTCTGTAAATCCTCAACTCCTGATTTCAATCCATGATGCCGGGTAAAGGCAATGAACAAGTGATTTAGGAACGACCCAGTTGGACGCATGAAGTCTGCAATCAGGAGACGACCGCCTGGTTTGAGCACGCGGTAAATCTCAGCCAAACCACGTATTTTCAGGTTTTCTGGAAGATGGTGCATCATCAAGCTGGAAGTGACCACATTAATACTTGCATCGGAAAATGGGAGCGATTCGATCACACCCACGCGGAAGTCGATTTCTAATCCCTTTCGAGCCGCTTTATTGCGAGCAACGGTGATCATCTCCGGCGCGGGATCGATTCCGAATACCTGACCAGCCTTCCCGGCGCGCATTTTTGCTCGCAGAGTAACCTCGCCGGTACCGCACCCCACATCCAGCACGCTGTCACCCGGCTGAATCAGAGCATGATCTACGGTCATTTCGCGCAGGCGACGCGCCTGGCCCAGAGTCGTGACATTCACGGCCATGTCATAATAGGGCGCCCAGCGGATCAGCCGGCCTTCGGTCTGCGCGGGTTGTTCAATTGTATGAGTATGATGATGTGCCATAATTAATCTCCTTGATTGCATGATTCTACTATTTTGGATTATCGGAATCAATCATCAGACGGGGTAAAATGTCCATTAATGGATAAAACGGCAAAAGTGTGCGGAAACCCAAAGGTATGCAATGAGTGACAAACAGGATCGCCGCAGTCAACGGACGCGCCACTTATTGAGTGAGGCGCTGGTTGATCTGATCAGGGAAAAAGGCTATAACACAATCACGGTCAGTGACATCATTGACCGAGCGAATGTGGGGCGATCCACGTTTTATGCTCACTACCGTGACAAAGACGATTTACTTGCCGGAGAATTGGATCGTGTGATCGATGTTTTGGACAGGCATATTCCTCACGAGTCTCGTGAAGAAAATTTGTTTTTTCCGAGTCTTGGACTATTCCAGCATGTGGGAGAAGAGTACGAATTATATAAAGCTCTTGTTTGGAGCTCAGGCGTAGATTTGTTATTCAAGCATGTACAAAAATCTCTGAGCCAAAGAATCGAACAGAGTCTTCAGGAAAGTGGAAGGAAATTCGATATTCCGGTTCAAATTCTGGCAAATTTCGTGGCTGGCAGTTTCCTCACTCAACTTAAGTGGTGGCTTGAGAACAAAATGATTTATTCCCCTGAACAGATGGATGAAATTTTCAAGAAATTAACTGTGCCCGGGGTTGAAGCCCAGGAAATCAAATCCTAAGAGCAACTCTATCCAAGCCGGTAATGGAAAATGCCTGTCGATTTGGCGAGTAGCGGGATATGGCGCATCCAGCGAAAGGCACCCAGACGCGGTTCGGCTATGTCGAAGTAATACCAGTGCTCGAGCAGGCATAGTCCCCAGGTTTCCAGTTCTTGGGGATTTCTGGCATCCCAGAGGATACGCGTGCCGGAACGTTTTAGCACGGAACTGGTCCGGTTGTGATGACGCGAGATAAAGGGTGATGCAGCATCGAATACCAGTTCTCCGGCGGGAAAGAGCTCTGCCATTGCCAGCACCATCGGTTTGATATCAGCGGTTCTGAAATAGGGGAACACACCCTCCGCCAAAAAAATGACGGGCTTGTTGAGCCGCGAGACCTCCTCAAGCCATGAAATCTCCAGCATGGATTGCGCGATAGTTTTGCATCGCTCAGAATCGGGAAGGTATTTACGTCGCAATTCAATGACTTTGGGCAAGTCAACGCCAAGCCAGGTCATTTGCACATCGTCGAGGCGATTGAAGCGCGTATCCAGCCCGCAGCCGAGATCCACCACCGTCCCGCCCGGATTGCGGGCGAGAAAATCGCGCGCGAATGTATCGAATTGGCGAGCTCGCATCACAGTGACGAACATATCTGCGCCATGCATACCCATCAGAAAATCAGAATTACCGCCTAGAGCTTTGTACACTTCCACAGAGCACGGGTCGCGAAGGATGGCATCCGGGCGCATGGATTCGATGGCGCGGCAAGCCAGCGGCACCAGCAGGGTGCGGGCAATGCCTTCCAAATTCACAACAGGTGCATTCATAACGGCTCGTTCACCAAACGCCAGGTATCAATCTCGCGGCTTTAGCTGCATATTCATAGAACTTCACACCAAAATGTTCGGCAAGCAATTTATCTTCAACTCGGATACGGTAAATCACCGCGGGCATCAAAAGAAACAGGATAGCTATAAACCCGGCTAGACTGGAATATCCAAGAGCAAGACCGAGCGTGATCAATAAATACCCTGTGTAGGCCGGATGACGAATAAAATGATAGGGACCCTTCTGTATCAGCTGCTGACCCTCGATCACAGAGACGTGACCCGAATAAAACTTTCCTAGTGCCCGTCGCGCCCAGATGAATAATACTGAACCGAAGAGCGTGAGGAGCAAACTGACAATTTGTATCCAGAGTCCGCGCGGAAGACGCGCAGTAAAAAACAGATATTCAATGGGAGGAATGTAGAACGCGGCAACCATACCCATGACAATGAACCAAAACGACCAATCGTCACGTTCCTCCTTCACCATTTCTCCCTCGGGCTGGGGCCGCCAAAATCGTATTCCGCGAATCCAATAAACGATGATTATCCCGAAAAAATAAATTAATCCTGTTATGAGCAGGAACCAGCCCAGCAGGTTGGATTGAATCGTCACCCACCCTAACAAAGCTAAAAGAACTGCCAGCCCCAATGTCACAACAGCTAAAAAGAAGATCGCCGCGCGGCTCATTGTTTCCCTACATAATCACTATAAGCCATTTGACACGAAAGTCAATAAAGCAAATGACAGTCACTTTGGAAGTGACTGTCATCGGAACTTTTAAAGGGTCATCGCGCAGCCATCTGCCCTGGGATCGCTGCCCGCGGCGAGTACGCTTGTTTGTGTATCACGAAGGATGACCTGTCCCCTACCAAATAGGGAGCGGTCGTAGCCGGAGACCGAATAAACGTGATGTCCCATTTTTTCCAGATCCGAGACTACATTCGCAGGAATTCCTTCTTCGAGCGCGACGCGTCCGCCTGATTTTTCAACGTCGATGCAGAAACGCGGCAGATCGAGCGCGGCTTGCGGATCGAGTCCATTATCGACCAGCGCGGACAGGACCTGTACATGTCCCTGCGGCTGCATAAATCCGCCCATGACTCCATAGGAAGCATACAACGATCCATCTTCACGCGTTACCATCGCAGGGATGATCGTGTGATAGGGTCGCTTGCGCGGCCCAAGTGCGTTGGGATGATTGGAGTCAAGACGAAAGTTATATCCGCGATTTTGCAGGGTGAAGCCCCAGCCCTTCGGCACAATGCCTGTGCCAAAGCCCGAGTAATTACTATTGATAAAGGAACACGCATTTCCAAATTTATCCACTACACTCAAATAAACCGTATCGGAAGATGAAACAGGTGTGCCGCGTGAAGGGTCTATGGTGGCGTGCTTTAAGTCAATCAATCTGCGACGTTCACTTGCATATTCCTTCGATAGTAGTTCCTGAACGGGGATTTTCG
The DNA here is from genome assembly GCA_036396515.1 of Anaerolineales bacterium. Classification (GTDB taxonomy): domain Bacteria; phylum Chloroflexota; class Anaerolineae; order Anaerolineales; family Villigracilaceae; genus Defluviilinea. The sequence goes on from DASWKT010000035.1 coordinate 6,530, forward strand.
AGAACGCAGGGTCTGCCACATACCAGCGTGAATCCGCAAAGGCGAGGCGCACAGCTTCGATCATCAGATGCAGACGTTCGACGGAAAGTGATGCAAGTGAAGCAAGATTAAATCCTTCAAGAATGTTCAACGCGATCAACGCAGTGATCCCCTGTCCATTTGGTGGACACTCATACACGCGCAATCCATGATAGGTGACAGAGATCGGTTCCTCCCATGTGGAGGTATGCGAGGCAAGATCCTCAGCGGACATGCATCCACCCGCCTCTTTGATCACACCGACAATTGACTCCGCTATCTCACCCTGATAAAACGCTGACTTGCCTCCACGCGCAATCGCTTCAAATGTCCGCGCCAGGCCCGGGTTACGGAAAATTTCTCCGGGCTTTGGACCGCGGCCATCGATCATCAACTCATATCCATTGGGCGCGGATTTCAATTGATTCCGCGCGCCGCGCTGCCAGGAATAAGAAGTGATTGGCGCAACCGGAAAACCTTCGTGTGCAAGCCTGATGGCGGGTGCGAGAATCTCCGCCATCGAAAGCGAGCCATGCTTTTCGATCAGGTCAAACCATCCCGCGCACGCACCAGGCACGGTCACAGTATGCACGTGGAATGGAGGCATTTCGGCGCTGAGTCCCTCATTCTTCAGCCGATCGAGCGTCAGGGCGGCAGGTGCGCGGCCGGATCCATTGAGGGCCGTGACTCGCTTTGTTTCCGCGTCATAGAACAACGCAAACATATCGCCGCCGATTCCAGTAGAGGTCGGCTCAGTCACGTTGAGCGCCGCGCCCGCGGCCACCGCTGCGTCTGCGGCGTTCCCACCTATCGCAAGGATCTCAAGCCCGGCGGCAGTGGCAAGAGGCTGGGATGTGGCAACAATCCCGTTGCGGCTGTAAACAGGAGAGCGGCGGGAAGAAAAGTTCAATATTGGCATATAATTCCTTCTGCAGGTGGTTGCGGAATGTTGATTTGTCTATTATAAAGGCGACAATCAGTTTGAAGGGAAAAGCATGGAAAGTCAATCTCAATCAATTCCCCAAAACTGGGCACGGCGCTTCTTCACCATCTGGATGGGACAAGCCTTCTCGTTATTTGGGTCCGCACTTGTGCAGTTCGCATTAATCTGGTGGCTGACACAAAAAAGTGGCTCCGCGACCATTCTCGCGATCGCAACACTTGTAGGCATGCTGCCACAGATCCTGCTCGGGCCCTTCGCAGGCGCGCTGGTAGATCGTTGGAACCGCCGCATCATCATGATGATAGCAGATGCAACCATTGCAGCCTTCACTCTTTTGCTTGCTTATCTCTTCGCAACCGATAGTGTGCAGATCTGGCACATTTATGCCATCATGGCAGTCCGTGCACTGGGAGGCGCGTTCCATTTTCCCGCCATGTCGGCTTCGACGCCCTTAATGGTGCCTGAGAGTCAACTGACTCGGGTCAACGGACTCAATCAAACACTGCAGGGAATCAATGGTTTGATTGCGCCGCCCATTGGGGCCCTGCTCATCAGTCTTCTACCCACACAAGGCATATTGCTAATAGACGTGGGAACGGCAGTGCTCGCGATCCTTCCGCTGTTCTTCATTTCCATTCCGCAACCCAAACGACATGAAGACCCGGGACAAACGGAGAAGCCAAGCCTCATGCAGGATATTCGAGAGGCGCTGGCATATGTCCGCTCGTGGCCCGGACTGGTTGCCATTATATTCATGGCACTCTTTTTGAACTTCCTGCTTGTGCCAACAGGGTCACTCCTGCCCTTGCTTATAACAAAGCACTTCAGCAAAGGCGCCCTGGAACTCGGGTTGATCAATTCCGTTGAAGGGTTTGGAATCATAGCAGGCGGGATCACCCTGAGTATTTGGGGCGGCTTTAAGAAGAAAATTGTCACTTCCATGACAGGCATCATTGGTCTTGGTATCGGCGTTATGCTGATGGGACTCGCGCCAACGGGCCTCTTCATCGTTGCCATCATTGGATCTATTCTGCTGGGAGTAATGATCCCAATTACAAACGGACCTATTGGCGCGTTACTTCAATCGATCATACGCCCCGATATGCAGGGACGCGTGATGTCTCTCATCGGCAGCGGTGCTACAGCAATTTCACCCCTCGGGCTGTTGATCGCAGGTCCACTTTCGGATGCGCTTGGGATTCAGGTCTGGTTCTGGGCCGGAGGCATTATCTGTGTGATCATCGGTATCGCGGGATTCTTCGTTCCGGCAATTATGGGCTTAGAAAAAAACAAAGAGACAACACCTGTACCTGTTCCAGAACCAAGCTAAATGTCATTCTGCGGAAAATGATGAGCCCGCCTCCTTGAACCTCTCCCAAGTTCACTTCACGAATTTAGGGGAGGGCCTGAAACAAAAAAACAGAGCCGCCTCACAGCAGCTCTGTTTGTTCGCAAAACTTAAGCCGGCAACGGCAAGCCAGCAGGCTGAGTCTTACGAGATGGGCACCACGTTGGCGGCTTGCAGACCCTTGGGGCCTTCCTCAACGGAAAACTCCACCTTCTGTTCGGCTTCCAACTTGCGGTAGCCGTCGGACTGAATAGCGGTGAAGTGAACGAACACATCCTCACCACCATCGCGACCAATGAAGCCATAGCCTTTGGTGGCATTGAACCATTTGACGGTTCCAACGTAACGTTCTGACATCTTACATTTCTCCTGCTGAGATTAAAATTTATGCCCGTCCACCTTAGCGCTTTCGAAGGCGAACCGGGCACGACGCAAGCAAGATTATCACTTCTATGAAGTGATGTCAAGCCTATGTGTAACTTTTTTGTAGATTCTTGCATAACGAGAGGTTACATGGAACCATGGCGGCGACCATCTCACTTGCGGGAGGCCCGTCCGTATCACTCTCCGCATCTCCTCCGGACCTTCGAACGGCTCCAATAGCATCAGCGACCGCCCGAGCTCAAACGCTGCGTGCGCGTCGGAACCGACGGTCCCTGGGATATGATGCTTTTCTGCAAACTCGCGCGCTTCGCGGTTGAACCCTGGGTTCATGCAACGTGAGTTATAGACCTCAATGGCGTCCACGTGAGGCAGAATTTCAAGCAGATCATCCTTTTGCCAGCCACCCGAGCGCCACCTGTCAAATGGGTGCGAGACGCTGATAAAAGCGCCCTGATCTTTTAAACGGCGAATCGTCTCTTGCGGAGAAAGTCCCATCGGAATCTCCTCGCTCACAAACGCGGCCAGAATCTCGCCGCGGGTCGTCATGATCTCCTCCCCTACGATGACCAGCTCCGGGTCGAGGGCATGGGCCGCGTGCGCGCCCGCAATTGTGTTGTGGTCAGTCACGACGACACGGTCGATCCGCTTGCGCCGGCAGGTATCCACCAGATCGCGCGGGCGAGTGAGAGAGTCCTTTGAAAAAATGGTATGACAGTGGAATTCAACGCGAAGCATCCATTGATTTTACCTGTGTTCACTCCCGTTCTTTCGTTGGCTATTTGGGGGATTCTGTTATAAAATTCAGACAGTATGGATGAAACTCCCCTTTACAAAAGGCCCTGGTTTTATATTGTAGCGTGGCTGGCATTTTTGCTGGTTGTGTATGGCCTGCAAATTAGGCGGATGGGTGGAATTCGAGCCAATCTTTTCGATATTTTTGTTGACTTAGCCTGCGTCTTCCCCATACTCCTGATCCTGTGGATGGCCTTCTTTGCGCAATTTGTTCTTCCGGTTCGCACCTTTCGTGACCGCCAAAAAATATTCAACCGGCTGTTCTC
>DASWKT010000036.1:0-5898 GCA_036396515.1 Anaerolineales bacterium
AATATGACTGCGCGATTCGATTCCCGTTCACGCAGGATATTTCATCTGAGTTGGAAGAAACACACAAGCATATCCCAACTCTTCTGAAGGAATTCAATCCGCGCCGGCCCGACACTTTTCTTGTGGATTTCTACGATGAGGGTGCAACGCAAGAGAAACTTATGCGCCTTATCAACGAGCTAGACGAGGGTACAACTGAGATCATGTGCCATCCTGGCTATGTGGATGACGCATTTGAAAAAGAGTCTGTTTATAACAAACAACGTGAAAGAGAACTGACAATTCTGACCGATCCGTCTATCAGAGAAGCCATTCAAGCGAACGGAATCAGTTTAATTACCTTCGCTGAACTTTAACCCATCAATTTACAATTTACGAATCATTGAATACTGGTAGCTGGATGCTGAGGTCTGTCTTCCTATACTTCATCCTTTCGGAGGAACCATGTCTCGTATTGACGAACTTCTAGGGCAAATGACTCTCGAAGAAAAAATCTCCATGCTCGCAGGCGCAGACCTGTGGCACAGCGTTGGTGTACCTCGGCTTGGTATCCCACAATTCAAGGTGACCGATGGTCCGAACGGGGCACGCGGTGCCTGGGGAGATATGGGGCCGCAATCAGTTGCTACACCTGTCGGGATTGCCATGGGCGCCACATGGAACCCGGACTTGATCGAAAAAGTTGGCAATGTCCTGGCAGACGAAGTGAAGGCCAAAGGCGCCCACATCCTGCTTGCCCCCACCGTCAATATCCATCGTACACCGATCGCGGGCCGCAATTTCGAATGCTTTGCAGAAGACCCCTTCCTGAGCGGCATGATCGCATCGGCCTATATCAAAGGCATTCAGGACAGAGGCATGGGCGCCTGCATTAAACACTTCGTTGCCAATGACCAGGAATACGAGCGCCATTCCATGAGCTCCGAAGTCGACGAACGCACACTTCGCGAAATCTATCTTGAGCCGTTCCGCATTGCGATTCGAAATTCAAAACCGTGGGCGGTGATGTCGGCGTATAACCGCGTTAATGGAGTTTACGCATGCCAGAACGATCATACGTTGAAGGATATCCTCAAAGAGGAGTGGGGCTTTGAAGGGATCGTCATGTCCGATTGGTTCGGAACGTATGATGAGGATGTCCCTGCTGGCGGACTCGATCTCGAGATGCCCGGTCCTGCACGCTGGATGGCAAAAGAGATCGTCCAAAAAGCGCTGGATAGCGGCGCGCTCAGTATGGACGCGCTGGATGATAAGGTCCGCAGACTGCTAGGTGTGTTGGAAAAGGCTGGTTCGTTTGATAACCCTGAACTGCAGCCAGAACGGGCTGAAGATAAGCCCGAACATCGTGCCATCATTCGGGAGGCCGCGCGGGAAGCGATTGTCCTGCTGAAAAACGATAAAGGCCTCCTGCCGCTTCAAAAAACAAAAACGATTGCCGTCATCGGTCCTTATGCGCGTACTGCCAAAATCCTTGGGGGCGGTAGCTCCGGCGTCACGCCCCATTATGCAACTTCCCCCTTTGATGGGATTCGCACTCGCGCGGGTGATCAGATCAAAGTGGAAACTGCGCCCGGCTGCTTCATCTATAAGAATCTTCCGGCGCCCGCACCCGAAACACTTTTCACCTCCGATGAACGTGCCGGACTCAGCCTCACCCTATTCGACAATAACAATTTTTCTGGCCAGCCAGCTTACTCCGAAGTCACTTCACGCACGCAATTCGGATGGTTCGAAAACACAGTCCCCAACGTTAACGAGGAAGCCTTCTCCTTGCGGATGGAGGGCTTCTTCATGCCACAGGAAAGTGGAACACATATGTTTGCGCTGAATGCCATTGGTCTGGCGCGCCTGTTCATCGATGACAAATTGGTGATAGATCACTGGGCAGCAACAGAATCGGGGCGGCAAAAAACGGTTGAGCTGGAACTGACCGCCAATAAGGGTTACCCCATCCGCGTGGAATATTCCTGGAAAGGCAACCCGCGCTGGCGCTCGCTCTCGCTGGGTCATCTCCCGCCCTTTGCACATGACCTGATTGCCGAAGCCGTGGAGTTGGCCAAGCGCTCCGATGTAGTTGTCTTGATTGCAGGCTTGAGCAACGAGTGGGAATCCGAAGGCTTCGACCGCGTAGACATGAAACTACCTGGCGCGCAGGACAATCTTATTGAGCGCATTGTGGCGGAAAACCCCAACACAGTTGTCGTATTGAATGTCGGTTCCGCCGTGGAAATGCCATGGATCAATAAAGTCCCGGCAGTGATCCAACTCTGGTACGACAGCCAGGAGCAGGGCAATGCCTTGTCGGACGTTTTGTTTGGCGATGTCAACCCATCCGGAAAGCTCCCCACAACGATCCCGGTCCGCTTGCAGGATAACCCAGCTTATATCAATTATCCCGGCGAGAATGGAAAGGTTCGTTATGGCGAAGGCTTGTTCGTTGGCTATCGCTATTACGACAAAAAGGAACTCGCACCTCAATTTCCCTTTGGGCATGGGCTTTCCTATACCACATTTGAGTATGGCAACCTGCATTTTAGTCAAGCTCAAGTAAGTCCTGAAAAAGGATTAGATGTCAGCTTCGATGTTACGAACACCGGCAAGCGCGCAGGCAAGGAAGTGGCGCAAGTTTATGTGCGAGATATGAATTGCTACTTGGCTCGCCCTGATAAAGAACTGAAGGCATTTGCAAAGCTCGAACTTGCTCCGGGTGAGACAAAAACACTAACATTACATCTTGATCGAGAAGCATTCTGGTTCTTCGATCCGATGAGAAACGGCTGGGTAACGGAACCCGGTGAAATGGAGGTCCTGATCGGTTCCTCCAGCCGCGATATCCGGCTTCAGGAAAAGTTTCTGCTGACTTCCGGAAATAGCAGCCGCCTTCACGTTGGCTTGCCATTGAAGGCTTTACTGGATGATGAAGCCAGCCATGCTGTTTTGGCCCATCACTTTGGCGGGATGCTGGAGACCCCAATGATTCAAATGGGACGAGAGAGGTCCCTCGAGCAAATTTCCGAACTGATACCCGAGATGCTGACTCCTGCGTTACTTAAAGCGATCAACGACGATCTAGTCAAAGCTTCATGACCAGAACAACTGTATACAACATCGCTCTGCTCTGGCTTGCCTGGGTGGTCATCCTCTTGGGTTTCCAATGGATTGTGACTACCCGACTGGAGATTCAACACCCCGATCTGGCGGTTTTTTGGACGAAGAGCCAAACTCGACCAGACAGCAATGAAGGCAAGATCTATTTGCTCGAACCGTTTATGAATCGACAGGTGGCATGGGACTCGGAATATTACGTTGGCATCGCCGTCGGCGGATATACTGATCCCCAAGCCGGGAGGGTCATCAATCCAGATACCGGGAACACGGTGATCAAGAACTATTCCTATTTCCCGTTCTATCCCTATGTGATACGCATATTTGCATGGCCGCTTAGGGTATTGGGATTGGAGAATCCTCTCGCCGCAGCCAGTTTCGCGGGAGTCATTGTCGCTGCGCTTGGGACACTCGCAGGTCTGCTTGCATTATGGGATATGACCCGCCCATACTTTGAAGAGGAGGCTGCTTATCGAGCTGTCTTTTATGCCCTTATATTCCCAACTGCATTCTTCTTTGCAATGGTTTATACCGAGGGACTGTTCATCGGTCTCGCGTTCGGCGCGCTGGCACTCTCCAAACGCGGACACTGGGTCTGGGCATCCATGCTGAGTCTGCTGGCGGTATGGACGCGCGCTCACGGAGCAGTCCTCGCCCTGCCATTGCTACTCTTCTGGTTAATGCAGATCAAATGGGGTGAACCGTTGAAACCACAGATGACATGGAAATGGTTCCTGCGCGGCGCCCTCGCTCTCGTGCCACTGGCTGGCTATGTCCTCTGGCGCTACTCACCCCTCGGTATGGGCTGGGCGGAACTACAGGAATTCCAATTCGGCCGCGGCCTCATGTCCATTGACAGTTCATTAGGAGCCTGGAAGCATGCTTTCGATTATGCCCGTTACACGGGTGGTGGTCACGCTCAGATTTATTTCGCCATCGAAGCCGGGTCGGTCTTGCTCGCGTTCATCGCCTCCTTATGGCTCATCCGCCGCGACCCTGCAGTGGCGCTTTTCAGCCTGGCTGTTGTATTATTTTCAGTCGTCAGCGGATCCGCAGGGAGCATGGCACGCTATATGCTCATTGCTCCCGCACTTTACATCTTCCTCGCTCAACTTGGGAGGAACAAGACATTCGACCGCGCCTGGACAGTCTTCAGCATTTTGCTTCTCGGAATGGAAGCCAGCCTATTTGCTGTGGATATGTGGGTCGGATAAACAATTAAGCAAACAGATTTTGGAATTGACGCTTCCAGACAGCGGAATCATTGCGTGAAACGATTATTCTCTCTTTTGCTCTTTGTGTCTTTCATCCTGCCCGCCTGCGGGGCAGAGCTCCCCACTTCTGCTGTTCCAACGGAGGCTGACCATATGATACTAACCTCAACACCGGGCGGAATCATCTACGACGATCCTTCGCAACCCCTTGAAGCGCGCCTGGAAGATTTATTGAAGCACATGACCCTCGAAGAAAAAATCGGGCAGATGACGCAGGTGGAAAAAAACAGCATTAAGCCTGGAGATATTACCAAGTATTACATTGGCTCCATTTTGAGCGGAGGCGGGGGTTCTCCGAACGAAAACACACCACAGGCCTGGTATACGATGGTTGAAGCTTTTCAAGATGAAGCGCTGGGGACGCGTTTGAAAATCCCACTCATCTATGGCGTGGATGCAGTCCATGGGCATGGCAACCTGCGTGGCGCGACCATCTTCCCGCATAACATAGGGTTGGGCGCGGCGAATGACCCGGCACTGATGGAAAAAATCGGGCGCGCGACTGCCGAAGAAATGCTGGCAAGTGGCACCACCTGGAATTTCGCGCCGGTCATCGCAGTTGTGCAGGATGTGCGCTGGGGCCGCACCTATGAAGGCTACAGCGAAAGCACAGAGATTGTCACTTCGCTTGGAACGGCATATATCAAAGGCCTGCAAAGTTTAGCGGGGAGTGATATCCCCACTCCCGGTCAATCCATTTTGGTTCTGGCAACTCCCAAACATTTTATCGGTGATGGCGCAACGCTCTGGAGCTCATCCCGCACGGGCAATTATGAATTGGATCAGGGCAATATGCAAGTCTCCGAAGAGACCCTGCGCGAGCTATATCTGCCTCCCTACGAAAGCGCGGTCGATGCAGGTGCGATGAACATTATGGCATCCTTCAGCAGTTGGAAAGATACCAAGATGCACGCCCACCAATATTTACTGACGGATGTGCTTAAAGACAAGCTTGGCTTTGACGGCTTCATTGTTTCTGACTGGCAGGGAATCGATCAGATTGATGCAGACTATTACACGGCCACAGTCATCGGCATCAATGCGGGCATTGATATGAATATGGTGCCATCCAATTACGTCACATTCATTGACACAATGAAACAGGCAGTCGCCAACGGAGATATCTCGGAATCACGCGTCGATGAGGCTGTCCGCCGGATCCTGCGGGTCAAATTCATCCTCGGCCTTTTTGAACATCCCATGCCAGATAAAAAGTATCAGGCCTCAGTCCGTTCACGCGAACACATCGAACTTGCGCGCCAAGCTGTACGTGAGTCACTGGTCCTGCTCAAAAATGAAAGTAATGCGCTGCCTTTGAGCAAGGAGACGCCGGTCATCTTTGTAGCAGGTGAAGGCGCAAATGACGTCGGCCTGCAGTCCGGCGGCTGGACTCTGGAATGGCAGGGCAAACCCGGCAACGACAACGAAGGTACAACTATCTTTAGTAGCATTAAAGCGACAGCTAATTCCGGCACACGGGTTGAGTACAACCGCGCTGGCGACTTCAGCGAGTTCAAGG
>DASWKT010000037.1:0-3315 GCA_036396515.1 Anaerolineales bacterium
GTCCCTTTTTTATTTTCTCCAATCCATCGTCGCCTGATTAAGCATCTCCACTTCCTCCGTCGTCAGCGAGAACTTGAGCGTCGCCGCGTTATCCACCGCCTGTTTGCCATTCTTTGCACCGGGAATGGGAAGCACAACTGGGTTCTCAATCAACCAGCGCAACGCCACCTGACTCGGACTCTTCGAATACCGCTCACCCAGCTCGCGTAGAAGTTTGATCACAGGCTGTATCCCCTCCAGCGCCTTGCGGCCATATTGCGGCAGAATGCGTCTGAATAATCCGCCCGCCCTGTTCTGTGCGGAATACTTGCCCGTCAACCTGCCGCCTGCCAGTGGAGTATAGGCGATCAGCATGATCCCCAACTCGCGGCAGGCATCCAGCGTTCCATCCGCCTCGGGCTTGCGGTGAAGAAGCGAATACTCGACCTGATTGGAAGCCAATGGAATCCCACGTCTAGCAAGCGCCGAGTGCGCCTCGCGCATCTGCTCGGCGGAATAATTGCTCACGCCCACCGCCTTAACCTTGCCTGCCTCCACGGCATCGGCAACAAAATCCATCAACCTTGAGATCGAGAGCCGCGCGTTGGGGTAATGATGCTGATATAGGTCAACCGAGTCGCGCCCCAGCCGAGACAGAGTCCACTCCAGTTCCTTTGGAAAATCCTCGGCACGGAAAGAAAAACCAGAGGGGTATTTTGTGGCGATGATTACATCCCTACCGCGGGCCAGTTCGCCCAACCGCCTTTCTGCTGCGCCGTTGCTGTACATCGCGGCAGTGTCGAATAAATTTACACCCGCTTCGATGCTTAGCTCGAGCGCGCGTTTCTCCTCTTCAAATCCGTGCGCGCCGCCATAGGCCGTCTTGGCGGGGTGCAAACGAGCCAGACCTTTTGCATCGCCCCAGGTCATCGCGCCCACGCCCATGCGCGGCACTTTAAGTTTGCTTTGCCCTAAAGACGTCTGGTGCTCCATTTTTCACTTCCCTACTTCATGATCTTGATGTTAGACATTCCGGTTCCGAGCGCGCCCCACATCCTCAGCCAGATGGGCCGGTACATTTCCGGGCCGCGTGCGGTCGTAATATCGCCCAGCTCCAAAATATGAATCCAGCCAAACCCTTTCAAGATTCCGGTCACTGTTTCCTTTGCGCCAGAATCATTCCCGCTGACGAAGACATGCTGATCCCCGTCCGCCACATCCACTGGATTCACCATGATCGCCGCGGTAACCGTGTTCAATGATTTCACCACCTTCAGGTTCGGGAAGGTTCGCTGGATCTCTTCACCAAGCGAATCGGTATTCATCGCGAACAACATCGGTGGCATCCCTTTCGAAAAGTCCAGCGGATTGGAAATATCCAACAACACCTTGCTGTTCAAATTGGCTTCTCCTGCCCGTTTCAAGGCTTCAACCGACCCGGCACCGTTCGTGGCATTAGAGAGGACTTCACCGAACGCCGCGGCATCGGCAAAGGTCCCGACCTTCACCGCCTCATTCTTCGACTTCAACCGGTCTCCGCTCTTCAACGATTCCCGCGTCCCGATCATCACCTCATGACCCAGCTCTGCCAGCCGATTGCTGATCGTCAGTCCGACCGTTCCAGTGCCGAAAACTCCGTATCTCATCTTGCTCTCCTTGTGCGTTTTACAGAAATATGCTACGATACAGATCTGTATCACTTAAGCTCCAGTATACGATACAGACTTGTATCGTATCAAGAGGAAAATGAGATGAAGAAGCAAACCGCTCCAAAAGATAAAGTCTTCCAAACCGCGGCGCGGATGTTTTACCAGCATGGCTACCGTGCTATTGGGGTGGATACCCTGGCTGCCGATTCGGGCATCGGCAAGATGACCCTCTACCGTCACTACCCCTCCAAAGATGACTTGATCGTCGCATATCTCAAAGACAGCGATGAACTCTTTTGGAGCAACTTTGAGCAGATCACCAAAGATGTTGCTACCGCGCGTGAAAAATTACTGGCATTCTTTCAAGCCTTGCAGGATTATGTCCAGACCCCGGCCTGTTATGGCTGCCCCTTTCTCAATGTGGCGACGGAATATCCCGAAACAGATTACCCAGGTCACCAGGTCGCGTTGGAACACAAGCAGTCCGTCCGTGCACGCTTCCGCCACATGGCAGAGGAAGCGGGGGCAAAGAAACCCGAGGTGCTTGCTGACCAGCTTTTTCTATTGATGGATGGCGCGTACATGGCATCGCGTATGTTCGGTGCAAAGAATCCGGCGGTCCATCTCGCCGAAGCCGCACGAACTTTGATCGACTCGGCTCTTGAATAGTTATTGATAGGCATTTCTGAGGTGCTTCAATTGATAACAGATAGAGGATATCTGCGGCTTAGAGAGTTAGTGCAAAGCGGTTCACGTCGTGCCCATTCGAGAACTAGTTTGTAAGAACGATCCAATTCCTTGTGCTCTAACAGTACAAACAATCGCGGCATGATTATGTATCGGAACGTTTAAGCGAAAACACCCCTATATGTAGGAGTGTTCGCTCATTTCTGTAATTCTATTCTTTATTTAGTGGGCACATTCCAAGCGGGTCGAAACTTATACCCGTATACCAGATTTATACCACGCAGGACAACGCGTGGTACAAATCTGAAGCTCAACAATTCTTGATCGAGGGATAACGATGCGCTTCATGGTTTGACATTTGACACGTCTTGCCGGCTGGTTCAACGGAATTAACCGAGAGCAAGGGCATACCTAAATCACGCACTTTCTTTAGCAATCCATGCAGCGCGGCCTGATCGATGACTGTGCCAGTCAGGAGCGTATCGCCATCCTCTTCCAGCGTGATGGTCAGTCCCTCAAACCAGCCCGTCCACCGGGCGCCCAGATGGCCCTTGATCCTGATTTGATAGACCATTGGCTGGCCTGCATCACGTTCCGGGCTGCGTTTGTTCGACATTATTCTGTTCCACGGTGATGACGACATTCCCCTGTTTGTGTCCCGCGTCGACATACCGGTGCACCTCGACTATATGTTCCAGTGGATAGCAGCGGTCGATGACCACTTTGATCTTGCCCGCCTCAATCAGCTCTTTGATGAAAACTAAATTTTCCATGCTTTCTTTCGAGTCTAGCCTGGCAATCGTTACGTAGATCCCGTTCGGCGTGAGAGCTTTCGAGTATTTTGATTTCGGGAATTTTCCAACCGCATCAAAGATGATGTCATATCGCTCTTTTCTTGATGAAAAATCCTCTTTTGTATAATCAATGACCCGATCGGCCCCCAGAGATTTCACCATTTCTAGATTGGCCGTACTGCAAACCCCGGTCACTTCTGCCCCAA
>DASWKT010000038.1:0-8932 GCA_036396515.1 Anaerolineales bacterium
AGGTTGTAAGTCAAGCCATTCCAGTGCCCCGGCAGTTCGGCGAGCGAGTAAGCTGATATCGAAACGTAAGTGACGCGTCCGCTGATCGATCTGTTCTTCTTCCGGGGTGAGCAGGTCAAAGAGCAAGGTGGCCAGCCCGCCTTCCTGCAGCGTTTGAGCAACATACTGGTTCCGGGGGCTGTGGCGGCTGCTGCCACTGCCATGTACAAAAAGCACAATCCCTTTTGCACCATCTGGAATGCTCAAATTGCCTTCCAGACGAACGCCAGTACTTAAAATCTGAACATCAAGAATTTCGGTATTTATCCTGTTCATACTACCTCTATTACAAAAGCTGCTTATCCATGTTGCAATTGGCGGGCTGCTTCCTCGAGCAACGCCCGCACTTCTTCGTCGGTCGTTTGCGAGAAGTCCTCATACCAGCGGCCAACGCCATAAAATGGCTCAGGGGTCATGGCGCAAACAATTTCATCCACTTCAGACTCAAAAGCTTCGCAGGTTTCCGGTGCGGCCGTAGGTACAGCAACAACAATCCGGGCCGGATTCTGGGCGCGTAGTGCGGCGACGGCAGCGCGCATGCTTGCTCCGGTTGCCAGGCCATCATCGACCAGGACTACCGTACGGCCGCGGACCTCAGGCGGAGGGCGATTTCCGCGATAGGTGCGCTCGCGGCGCTCCAACTCCTGTAACTCTCGCCGTGCAATGGACTCAATCACGGCCGCGGGAATATTCAGGGCCCGTACAATATCTTCGTTCAGTACTCGTACTCCACCCGAAGCGATTGCTCCGATAGCCAGCTCTTCATGTCCGGGCAAGCCCAGCTTTCGGACGATAAATATGTCCAGTGGAGCGTGGAGGGCACGCGCAACCTCATAAGCAACCGGTACTCCACCACGTGGGAGCGCTAAAACGATCACAACTGAGCGGCCTGCATACGCCGTTAATTCCTGGGCCAGTTGTTTACCTGCATCCCTTCGATCTTTAAAGAGCGCCACGTTTCCTCCTCTCTGTGATAACTAATTCCCAACCTTTATTTTTGCGTACATGCGAGTTTGGTGGAACACGTCTCATCCATGGAGTGTTCCATAATAACAATATAACATTTGCTGCTGGAAAATGGGATGAGGAATATCCCCCACTCCGATAGGGTTTTTCCTGCGTGGAGACAGGAACAGGCCATTTTGCCTCTTTTTAATGGGCAAACCCGCCTCTAATCGAGATGGGTTTGTCTTGACCTTTATGGAAGAGCCGGAACTGACGCTCCTTGCCCCTCCGGGTAGATCAGATATACCGTACCTCCTAAGGACTGCAGCCAGAGCGGTTCAAGCTCAGAGCGCAGGTACGTTCGCTGGACAGTTGCATCAGCCGGAGATGCAGGGTCATTGACGATCGGGTTGCCAGACGCATCGAAGCCGACCAGCACGAATAAATGTCCATTCGTGGAGTCGATATCTGAGCCGGTCAACTCGCCCTTGGCCCAGGCAATGGACATGATCACAGGCACACCCGCGGCCACGTATTCTTCTGCACGCGCCAGGCTAGTCAGCCGGGCCACATAGCCTTCATAACCGAATGTTGCAGCGTAGGCAGTATTAAACGGCCAGTTGCCATGACCATCGTAGACCCAGTCAAAGACACCATCCACCGCCGCACGGACACGCGGCTCACAGGCGCCAGTATAGCCATCCAGATAAGCCAGCACCATCGAAGTTGAGGTTGGGCTGCACCACACTTCGCCGCCATCGGGATAAACCATCTGTGAATACTCCGGGATGTTGAGCAACCTGTTCCATAGGGCCGGATTGCCAGCAGAAACACTCGCAGTCTTTGGCGCCTCTGTGGAATAGGCCACGGAAGCATTTTGTATGGTGGGTATCGCTGCGCTTCCATTTGCGCTAAACAAGCGGAGCTTGAGTTGGAACTTATTCGTCGTGGCCTTCTTAGCTGATGAGACAAAAGTATCCACCGCGACAAAGCCATCTGAGTCTCCCTGTGCATTTACAGAGTGGCGCGCAATCGTGGAAGTATCCGATGCCCAAATCCCGAGCACGTACCATTTGCTCCAGCGGGTTCCATATTGTGCACGGAACTGGACTTCCACCCATGAGCCCTCGGGCGTGGATGCGTTCCAGGATGCAATTGCCTCTTTGTAATTGAATTCAGTTGTGATCTCTGGACTGGTGGCCTCACCTACAAAGAACGAGGCGCCGTTGTAGTAATTTCCGCCATCATAGGATCCAGGTGCATAGGGATCAGTACCCATGATTGCTGTTGCCCCATCGAATTTGAGTGCGCCTCTGTTGATCTTCACCCCGTTTAATGTCCAACCAGAAAATCCGTTCTCTGCAGCGCGCCAGCGGATGAATCCTGTTTTATACTCACCACCTTCACCTTTGGCGTAAACCGGAGAAGCCATGCCCGACATCAGGGTGCTGATTAACGCAATCCGTACGAGTGTCAGAATCTCATTCTTCATGACAAAATTCTCCACTTCAAAGTCGGTTTGGATACGATACGCAAGGATTATGGGAATCCCTGGTGAAGTCTCTCCTTGAGTGGAATAAGCGAACATTGTTACTTTACAGGAAAATCAAAAAAATATCAATGAGAAATTCGGAATCGAAAACCCGCCTCCTGTGAAGTGGAAGCGGGCCATTGATTCCGTTAGATGATCATTTTTTTCGCCTCGGCGCGAGACGGTTGCGGGCATGGCGCATCGGCGTAGGGGCAGGACGCGGGGGACGCTGTGGCCCACGCCCCTCGTGCATGGCGTGACCATGTCTTGGCGGCGCGGGAAGCGAGTAGTCAAAATCATCCAGAGCCAGGCGCGTGAGCGGCTTGCCCATGATCCGTTCGAGAGCCCGGATCATATCGTTATCTTCGGGAGTAACGAGTGTAAACGCGTCGCCTGTGCGTTGCGCGCGGCCTGTGCGCCCGATACGGTGGATGTAGGCATCGGCAGTGTCAGGCATGTCGTAGTTGATGACATGCGAGATGTTTTCTACATCGAGCCCGCGCGCCGCGATATCGGTGGCAACCATGATCGGAAAATGCCCGCTCTTGAAACCACTGAGCGCCTGCTGGCGCTGTCCCTGCGTGCGGTTGCTGTGCAGGCTCGTGACGCGAAACCCCGCGTGTGCGATCTGGCGTGCAACCTTCTCCGCACGGTGTTTGGTGCGCGTAAAGATCAGCACAGAATCGGTTGCAGTCTGCTTGAGAAGTTTCAACAGGAGCGCGGACTTCAAATGTGCGGGAACCGGGTACAGCGCGTGTGTCACCGTATGTGCAGGGCGGCTAAGTCCCAGCGTGATGCGTTGTGGATCCCTCAGCGATTGAGCGGCGAGTTGTTCAACTTCAAGCGGAAAGGTCGCAGAAAATAACATAGTTTGTCGCTGAACCGGCACCGCCTTGATGATGCGCTTTACGTCCGGCAGAAAGCCCATATCAAACATGCGGTCACCCTCATCGAGGACCAGGATCTCAATGCGCTCTAATTTTGCATGACGTTGCTGCAGGAGATCCAGCAGGCGCCCGGGCGTAGCGACGAGGATTTCCGCGCCTTCTCTCAAGGCTTTGATCTGGCGGTTCGCTCCAACACCCCCATAGATGGCTGCGCTTCGGAGTTTTGTCCCCACCGACAGCGCCCGCACGACCTGATGGATCTGCTCGGCAAGTTCGCGGGTCGGGGTAACGATGAGGGCTCGCGGGATACCACGCGGTCCATCGAGAAGTTTGTCGAGAATAGGTAAGACAAACGCAGCAGTCTTGCCGGTTCCGGTTTGTGCCGTGCCGATGATATCGCGCCCCCGTAGGGCAGCAGGGATCGCAGCTTCCTGGATGGGTGTCGCGGTTTCATAGCCCGCATATTTGATTCCCTGCATCAGGCGGGAATCCAAATTAAATTGTTCGAAGTTCAAAATAGTTCCTTGTCTTCAGAAGTCAAGCAGGTGTTTGGGAATTGAGTAAAACCCTCAAGCGAAAACAGCGGTGGACTGCTGATATGTGAGTCGGTAGATTGCTAAATCAGGACTCGAAAGATTTGTTGTAGGAGGATTATACACTACTAAATAAGACCCTCATCGAGACTGATTCACTGCCAGGTTCTTATTCCCCATTGGATGCCGCTCACTGGCCGCGCCTCGATGACTGAATCCGCTCCAAATCTCCTGCGGATATATGATCGCGTTCGTCCCGGGGATCTGCTCCATCGCAAGTCCTGTGTTCAGGCTAATGCCAATTTGCCGATAGGCTTTATACGCCAGCTGACTGCAATAGAAAGCTTCTTCTGTTTCTGCATTCAAAAAGTTCAGGTTATAAGGCTTGCCCATTTGCGCAAGACAGTACGTCGCGACGGTTGCGCGCAATTCATGTTCTTCTTCCTCTGGCAGTTCAAGTCCATCAAGCGGAGAAGCAATGCCGTAAAAGGAATCAAACAACAGCCCGCGTTGCAGCGCCATGCGTTCGGTATCCCAATGTCCGCGCGGCACATCGAAGGTGATTACGCCGCGCGCGCCCGCCTCGATGCACCTTCCATCCGGGCCAAGATAGAGGGCGACGTGATCCACATCGCCGGGCACGAGCCGGCCGAGCAAACGCCAAAACTCGCCCGGCAAAATATCCGGTTTACCATTCATCGTGCAGATGATGTCGCCGGTCTGTAAAGTGAGGCCTTCAATTTGATATGTGTAAATCATTATCACTCTGTACTCATTATACGGAAAATTCCCGGATTTGTCTCAACAAAAACTCACGGATTTGGCTTGCTGTCTGCTCCCATTTTGGCTGAAGGCGATATCGTTCCTGCGCCGCGAGACTCATACGGATCAAGACCTCCCGCTTCTTATTCAGGAGCTTTAACCTGCTCGCCAATAAAACAGCATCCCCTGGCCCGATCAGGAATCCGTTGACTCCGTCGCTGATAATTTCACCTGCTGCCCCAGCCGTTGTCCCGATCACGGTCAGACCGAAACACATTCCCTCGAGATAGACGATGCCATATCCTTCATAAGAAGATGGCACGACAAGAATATGTGCCTGCCTGAGTTTTTCAATAAGCGGCTCATTATCGAGCGGGCCGTGAAGAAATACGAAAGAGGAAAGATCGTTGGTCGCGATATATTTCTGTATTTGTTTTGCATACACAGGCTCTGAACTCAATGAGCCAACAATGTCGAGCCTGATGGCTGATGGCTGATGGCTGATGGCTTCCAGTAGAGTGTGAAGCCCTTTGCGTTCGATCACATTTCCCAGGAATAAAATTCGCAAGGGATTCGTTTTCGCGCGGCTTATGATTTCTTGTTCTGGAATTGCTTCTCCAAACCTGTCTGTTGGAGGATGAGCAATCATATATGGTTTTCCGTCTCCAATTAATGTATGAGCAACCTCTTGTGTCGTCAGTGAATTGAAAATAAAACCATCCACACTTTGCAAATACTTCTTTTCAATCACGCGATAAAAAGCATTCTGCCACTTCGGTCTCGACTCGGAGCAACGTAAATGGTGAACCAGGCTGATAATAGGGTAGGGGTGTTTTCTTTGGTTTGCAAGAATCAAAGAAGGATGGTTGAGTTCATCTTGAATGAGAATGTCCAAATCCGAGGGAAGCCAAAAATGGAAATTATCGGTCAAATGCGCGGCGTAATTTCGCCAGGGAAGGGGAAAAATCTCAACTGGATCGCCTTGCGCTCGCAAATACTCTACTAATTTGCGATCATACAAATATCCGCCGCTGAGTGTGTCAAGCGAGCCGTAGATAAGGAGTCCAATCTTCATGCATTATTGCCACCGAGACGCAGAGTCGCGGAGAATTATTTACCTCTCGGGGTCTCTGTGACTCAGTGGCTACCTTTGAACTTCGTATGCCGCCCAGGCGGACTCGTTTTCCCACAATACAACTTTCAGCGCGGTGATGTTCGTGGCCTGGATGCGTTCATTCAGCGAGGTAGCCATAATCCGTGCAAAATGCTCAATGGATGGGTTCAACCCTGCGAATTCAGGTTTGTCGTTGAGCATCTCCTCTTTATAGTACTCCACGATTTCATCCAAATGTCTATCCACATCGAGGATATCTACAAGATAACCATGTGGGTCTAATTCTTTCCCTCCTAGTTGTAGCTCAAGAACATAATGATGCGAATTCGGAAAGTTCTCGGGTCCCCAATCTCCGCCAATCAGGAAGTGTCTTGCAATAAAATCCCGCTTTACTCCAAGTGTATACATTTGGGTTCTCCAGTTTCAGGTGTCGAGTGTCAGGTGGGGTTGATGGCGTGCATGACCAGATTCCCATGTTCGCGCGTGATAGGCATGGCGAAATCGAATTTATCCAGGCTGATGCAATGGAGGATATCGGTTTCGGGGAATTGCGGCCTATTGACGTCGTAAAATACTCTCGCGTCGTCCGATGTTTTCACGCGTTCCAAAAATGGAGCTGGATCAGGCGAATTTCCACAAAACAATTCTTTCAGATATTCAGCACAAGCGAGGTCTTCTTTGCCACCATCGTAGGTTTGACCTGTGATCACAAACGTTACGATCTGAGGCATGAGACTCTGCACATATTTCCCGGTGGCCCTGGCAACCACGAAACTTGCCGCGATGATCTGCTCTGCACTGGCACTGCGCACGATTCCCTGGGTTCCCGCGCTCGTGCGTTGAACGATGACTCGACCACTTAAATCCAATGTGTTGGTCTGAGTAGGGGAGTTGCCGAAGTCAAATCCCTCAGGCGGAATACCGCCGACTTCTCCGAACGCCAAGACTTCCGGACATTGTGCTTTGAATTGCAGCGCTTCTTCCACCGTGCCAACCGGATAGATTTCTTTTGCGCCCCGGGAAAAAGCAAATGCGGCATTTGTGAACGCGCGTATTACATCAATGACAACGACGATCCCGCGTGCTTCGTGGCAGGTCTCTAGGTCAGTGTAATGAAATTTCATGGCACTCTTCCGTCAAAGTTATATTTTTACCACATAGGTTCCCGCCAACAAATCATACAGCGTTTGGCGGGCTTTTCGAAAGATCAAAGAAGCGATATTCGCTCCAATCAAAAAGTAGACTGTAACAAAGCCTGCAATGATCCATTGCGAAAATTGATTCGGGGTGAAGGAAATCTGCCAGATGAGGGTATGAGCAAGTTCCCATGGGACGAATTTTAACCCTGTACGAGCAAACGATCTGCGTAAACCAATTCGGTCTCCGTTGTGGTCTGTAACCTTCAGTCCCAGCCGCTGTTTTCCCCAGCTGGCTTGTCGAATGGATGATTCGCTGAAGGCAAAATAGAGTGTGACGGGTAATGTGATAAACAAAAATCCACTTAACTGGGCACGGATCCGATCTGTGAACAGCCATTGATTTACACTGAATAACGAGTTCATAAGCAATGAAAATAATGCAATTGCTACCAGATAAACCAGAATGATGCCATAGTCGAGTACGAACGCTCCTACTCTTTGCCATAATCCAGCATAGATTTTCATCTGGCTATCCTTCATCCATAAGTGACCAGGATCTGTATCGCCTCCTGTGGATTTTCATCCAGCAGCCGATAGGCTTGTTCTGCTTCTTCAATTGGGAACCGATGGGTGATCCATTTATCTGGTTTGGTTCTTTCCAGTGCTTTCCATGATACATCAAACCTTCTTGCTTTATCCCATCGCCCTGATAGTTCCGGGGCGATCGTGCTGACTTGTGAGGAGACCAACTTTATTCGTGAGCGGTGGAACGCGCCACCGAGATCAATTTCTGCGGGTTTTTCTCCATACCAGGATCCGATAACAATACGCCCGCTGAAGGCAGTCAGTGCAAGTGCGTCATTCAAGGCAGCAGGGTTGCCGCTGAGCTCAAAAGTCAAATCAAACTTTCTCTGCGCGTAGGCAGACGAGTCGTTTTGGAAACTTTCTGAATTTGGATCCAGTGCATCACTTACTTTCAAATTCAATGAGGCCTTTCTTCGCAGCCCATAATAATCGGCTGTGACCAAGACCGCCAGTGGAAACTCATTGAGCAATGATGCTGTGAGCAATCCTATAACACCCTGGCCTAAAACAAGTACGCGCTCCCCAAAGATCGGTGCGCCATCTTGGACTAGATTAACAGCAGTTTCCATATTAGGAAGAAAGCATGCGTTTTCAGGAGTTAGTGAACCGGGAATAGCGAATAGTGACTCAGGATTAGAAACAAAATAGGAAGTATGTGGTTGAAAAGCGAATACCAACCTACCCAGCCATTCACTATTCACCTGCTTTCCTGCTTCAAGCACTTTTCCAACACATGCATAACCATAAGCAAGTGGATACTGAAAGCCGCCGCGCAAAGATGAAATAACGGAATCAGTTTCAAGGTTCCGTGGGAAGCGGCCCTGATAGATCAGCATCTCTGTCCCGGCGCTGATCGCGGAACAAGTCGTTTCCACCAGAACGTCATCCACGCCGAGAGCAGGAAGAGTCTCCTCGCGGAGCTCCACTTGCCGCGGCGCGGTAAAATACAAAGTCTTTCGTTTCACTTACCCCATTTTACCTTGCATTATGATCTGGGTTTATGTTCCAGCGGAAGGTTAATGGATTTCCCCGCAAGTAACAGACCCAGGCCACCTATCAGGAGGTCACGGCCGCGCATGACCAGGGTAACGCCAATGGCTGAAGCCGCCGAAACGCCGAACATGCCGAGCGCGAAGACCTCACTCGCCTCCAGCGCGCCCAGGCCGCCGGGCAACGGAGCAAGAAGCGCAAGCCAGCCTGCCGTCCAGGCCGCGATGGTTTGCCAGAAAGGCAACTGGATATCCAGAAAATTAGCGATGAGCGCGAATTCGCTTACCATACCCACAGCCGCGCAAAGAGATACGATGATGGCAGATAACAATGACGACAAATGCCGGCGACAAAACGCGCCCGCCAGCCGCTCAGAGGCGGCAATAAAACGCACTACTTTTGAATCC
>DASWKT010000039.1:0-14240 GCA_036396515.1 Anaerolineales bacterium
CTCTGAGTGCTCGATATCACGCACTTTTGTCAAGGCGCCGATATGCAAACCATCCGCGTCGCGGCGAATAAAATCATATCCTGGAACATGCCCCAAGCTGATGAGCACGCCAGGCGCAATCAACTTTTGCTGAAGCATGAGCACAACCGATGTGCCACCCGCGATGATCTTCGCGTCATCGGCATATTCTGTAAGTAAAGTAATAGCCTCTGAGAAATCTGTTGGCTCAAGAAACTTAATGTTCAAGTCGCTCTCTCAAACACTTTGCAAATTCTGCTGTTAACTTTTTCGCGGTGGCGGTGATCACAGCGCCGCCAAACTGAGCGAGCCTTCCGCGTAAATTAGCATCCACTTGAAACGCGGCCTCCGTCCCGCCCGCGACCGGACTCAATGTCCCAGTGAAAGTCGCTTTGACAGACGACGCGCTCGACCTGTCATCACCTTCCACTGTTCCTGCAATCCGATTCGGCGCATCAGTTTCAGTTAGATTCACCTTGCCGCTGAACTCTGATTTGATCGGTCCGACTTTGACAACCAGTTTTCCGCGATAGGTTTTATCGTCTACAACTTCGACTGATTCGATTCCAGGGATACACTGGCTGAGCCTAGGAATATCAAACAGAAATTCCCAAACTTTTTGCTGGGGGGCGTTGATCACAAAAGAATCTTTGATCTGCATACTCTCTACATACTTGCAGGCGCGTGACAAAGAAGAACTTCGAGTCTATCCGCGCTAGCTTCAAGATAAAAGGTATCGTCTTTCCCAAGCCATAACAAGGACTCAGCATCCAGATGGAATGCCTGCTCCCCTACATAAGCCTGTCCGCTACCGCGAATTACATACACAAATCGCTCGGCGTCAACGGCTTCGAATAATGATGTCTTTGCTTCCGCTTCAAGCTCAATGCGTTCAACCTGCAATGCGTTGGTTCCTAGCATAGCACTGTTGGCAAGTTCGGCAATACGTGTACCGTTCTTCTTGGTAACAGGAACGTCCTTGGGTTCAAAAATAGTTGGCATGAGTATCTCCAATCAAGGCTCCAAAACAACGCGCCCGATGATTTCTTGTTTGCGCAATCTTTGATGTAAAGTCTCTGCTTCCTCAAGTGGATACGTACCTGTGACAATCGGCTTGATACGTCCTGCCGCGACGAGCGCGACAACTTCCGCTAGTTCACGCTTGGTCACATTTCGCGAGCCAAGAATTTCCCATTCATTTGCAATCATCGCCTGGGGGCTGGCGCTAAGTATGGTCCCGGTATGTGAACCCACTATGACCATGCGTCCACCGCGTGCCAGTGACTTCAACGATGATTCGAACGTCTTTGTACCGACGAGCTCAAGGACAACCTCCGCACCTTCATCCTTGGTCCATTCACGCGCCATGGCTGAGAAATCAGCGGTTGAACCATCGTATACGACATCCGCGCCAAGTTCGCGCGCAAGTGACAGCTTGCCTTCGCCAATGTCTACTGCCATTACAAATGCTCCCATCATCTTCGCAAGTTGAATGGCGTGTGCCCCTACTCCTCCACCCGCGCCTGTGATGATCACATACTCGCCCGGCTGAACGCGTGCCCGCTTTGTCAACGCGTGATAGGGAGTGCCAATCGCGTTTGCGATCACACTTCCATCAACGAAAGAGATCGTCTCTGGAAGTTTGACAAGATTCACTGCGGGTATCGTGGTGTACTCAGCATACGCCCCAGGCGTATGAATACCAACATAACCTTTGAAATCAGCGCAAATCGTCTCACGGCCTGTCAGGCAATAGCGGCATCGTCCGCATGTCAAGTAGAGTGTGCTAGTCACGCGGTCACCAGGCTTGATATCCTCAACGTTTCCGCCAGTCGCTTCAACCATGCCAGCAATTTCGTGTCCAAGAATGATTGGCGTTTTGGCTGTTGGGAATTTGCCATCGCGTATCGTCAAATCAAATTGATCCACTGCACAAGCTTTAACTCGTACCAAGGCTTCGTCCGGTTTGGGTTGTGGAACAGGCACATCTTCTGAGATAAGAGGTCCGCCAAAGTCTTTGATCACAAGCGCTTTCATTACGAGACTGCCTCTGATGCACGAGAACGATCTAGAATTGTAAAGTAAGCGATCACTGCACTGAGAGCCAGCAACACAGTCGCCAGAACATATCCGCTTGTAAGACTGAGGCGATCGGCAAGATAACCAGCCACGATCGGCGCGATGGTTGTCCCAATGAAACGTGCAAAGAATTGCAGTGCGCCAGCAGTGCCGCGCATGGCAGGGAAGTAATCCACCATGATGTTGAGCTGCGCTGCAAAGCCATAGCCAGCAGCCAAACCAAAAGCAAACAATGCCCCCGCGACAACAACTGGCGACATACTTGAATTTGCAGACGCGCTAATAATTGTGAGCAGGACAAACGCGATCACAGTTCCCACCGCGCCCGCGACCAATGTAAACCTCATGCCGCGCGTATCAGCGGCGTGACCACCGACATAGGTGCCGACGATCACGCCGATAGCAGTCAGAGTTGTCACCGCGCCGATGCCAGCCTCGTGTACACTCATGGTATCGGCGAGTAGGATCGGGGTCAGCGTATGGATCGTATAAAGTCCATAAAAATGTGAAAAACCAAGAACCAGTGCGCCGAAGGTTGGGAGCGTACGACCGATCGTTAGCATATCTCTCAATCCAACGATTTGTCCATGGATGGGTTGCGGTGGCAACTGCCAGACCGTAAACAACAACAGCGCGGCAGCACAAATAGCAAGGATCATAAAATCCGCGCGCCAGCTTAACCACACTGCGATCAAACCACCTATGGCGGGGCCAGAGGCTGCGCCTGCCGAATTGAACATCGAAAAGATACCCATAGCGCGACCGCGCTCGTTTGCCGGAAACAAATCGCTGATCAATGCAATGCCAACGCCCGCCGCGGCCGCGATGCCAAGCGCCTGTAGACTGCGTGCCACCAGAAGCAGACCAATTCCCCGCGTGAAATATGCGCTCAGATTACCGAACAGATAAAGCACAAGACCGATCAGCAAAATACGTTTACTATCGAAACGATCTACGATTGGACCATACGCGATCTGCGCGAATGCAAGACACAAACCGTAAATGGAAAGTGTGAGTCCGATCATCGTCGTTGTTGTACTCAGTTCAGCGCGCATGGTGGCAAGCGAGGGGACATAAATCACCTGCGCAAACGAACGCAGGAATGCGGCAAACGAAACGAGATAAAGCACTTTTGTTTTCAAACTCATAGGCGTTCCCAGGTCACTTCAAAGTCCGGAACAGCAGCGCGGATCAGACTCTGGACAGGACAATATTTCTCTGCGAGCTCAATTAATCGCTGCACACGCTCATCCGGCTCAGTTGTTTTTATACTTACATGCAAACGCACAGATGAGAAATGCACAGGCACATTTGCTTCGCCTTTTCGTCCACGAATATCCAATATGCCTTCTGCAAAGGCTTCGAGCCCGTGCAAATCAAATTTTATCTTTTCAGCCATCCTGGCTGTGGAGACACCTGTTCAGGCACAAAGCCCCGAAAGCGTGATCTCAAGCGGCGTGGGGCCTGTGTTCGTGCCTTCATTGTGCGGCGGCTCATCGGAACGCATCACGGGGAAGTCACGCACATAAAGATCATTGACGCGGCCCCCAAGCCATTTGCCTCTTGCCCGAATGATACGAATATGGTCAGGTTGATCCATCATTGCCCTTTCGCTACCACAAACTTCATCGGGTAGTTCTGCAAACTAACCGCGCCATCTTTCGTTACGCGCGTCAATGCGCCCACCTGCAATCCCATGCGCTCATCCGCTGTGATTGGATTCGGCTGAATGACCATCGCCATATCTTTCGCAAACTTCCTGCCAGCCGGTGAGGGACGCGCATCATCCCAGGGCCAGTAATTGCAACAGGATTG
Organism: Anaerolineales bacterium; assembly: GCA_036396515.1. Classification (GTDB taxonomy): domain Bacteria; phylum Chloroflexota; class Anaerolineae; order Anaerolineales; family Villigracilaceae; genus Defluviilinea. The sequence continues at coordinate 3,913 of DASWKT010000039.1, forward strand.
ATCGATCAGAGGCGGATGAATATCCACACCATAACCGTGAATCAGATCATCATAGATACGATAGCCGAACTCACCGATGACCGACGCGGCTCTGATGGCATCGCCTTCGGTCGCACCCGGACAAATCGCTTTACATAGCCGACCGTAGGCCTGCACACCAATATCAAAAAGTTTTTGCCACTCCGGTGCTGGGTCCTGCCCCACCGCGATCGGACGATGGATCTGGCCTGAATAGCCCCAATAACTGGCACTGATCTCCATGATAATCACATCCCCCTTTTGAATAACGCGGTCCGTGACGTTCTGCGCGGGCACGCAGGCGGTTGGCGCATCCATCGGCATGGATCGTAAAAAGGCGATATGCGGCTGTCCACCTTTGCGGCGATAAGATCCTTCGATGATCGCGATCAGATCATGTTCGGTCATACCCACTCGTATCTCGTCTTCCAATGCGGCGACAGTCCCATCGGTAAATTCGGCAGCTTTTGCGAGCCAATCAAATTCTTCTTCGCTCTTGATTACACGCAAACGAGCAAAATCGCGCGTCACATCTACCCACTCGATTTCGGGCAATAACTCTCGCAAGACTGCAAAATGTTGGTAGGGCATTCCCATTCCAAAGGTTGCATTGATCCCCACCAATCCGGCGCGTCCCCTGCCGATACCATCTTTCTTCAGTTTTGTAGCGATCTCTTTTGCAGGCTCATACGTCCCCCAGCGCGTATCAGCGACCACTGAGATGGCCCGCGCATTCGGTACGTGATTCACCAGACCGGTGATCAACATCTCTTCACCATCCAACGGGAACACAAGGTAGTTATGGTGCAGATCGAGATAATTTGTCAGCCAGAAGACATTGGCTTGATTGTGACGATTGATACCGGAGTTGCCAAAAATGACCAGTGCAGATAATCCTTCACGCCGCATCAGGTCGCGTGCGAGATCCTTCCGTCTTTGAAACTCAGCATCTGAAAAACGCGGATAGGTCATCCAAGTTTTTCCTTCAACCAGTCGGCATTCAGCGGACGATAGACATACGGAATGTTGTTGCAAACGTGATTGCCATTCTCGAACATCGCCAATTCCGCATTCGAGCCAACCGCATCCACAATCTTGTGGGCCTGCTCCCACGGTATCAATCGGTCGAGTTTGCCATGAATGATCAGCAATGGCTGTTTGATCCTTTGCGCCACACCATCCAACGAAAGTTTATTCGCACTGGATTTTGCTTCCTCTTCGTCCTTTGCGCCCGAGTGATATTGGAACGCGGCGCGCGTCAGCGATGGCAGGAACTTCCAGCATTCGGCAAAATTCCATGGACCGCAATTCCCGACCGCGGCTTTGACGCGCGGCTCGAAAGCAGCCGCGCGCGGTGCGTAATATCCACCAAGACTCACCCCTGAGAGTCCGATGCGGTTCGGATCAATGTCGTCTCGTTTGGTCAAGGTATCCAGCGCGGTCGATACTGCGGCCTCGTAATCGGGTCGGATATGGGAGTTGTACCCGCATTCGCCCTGACCAGGCCCATCGAGGGAAAAAGTTGCCAGTCCGCGTTTGAGGAAGACATTCTCCCAATAAAAGAATTCCTCTTTGGTGGAATCAAGCCCGGCGAGGAGAAGCACCAGAGGTGGTTTGTCCACACCTGCAGGACGGCGAAGTGTCCCCACCATCGTCACGCCGTCGAATGGAATTTCCACGCGCTGACCGGTCGGGTCGAGTAATTTCAATCCTTTGGCAAAACTGTCAATGGACTTGCGCCCGGCGGACATGTATTCATCGTAGTAATCCTGAAAGAGAAATTTTCCGAAGTGATAACACAACGCCGCGCGGATATACGCCTCACCCGCGCTGACGTTGTTGCCTTTGGCTTCAGCTCTCACAGCAAGTTCGTGGTGCACATCACCAGTTGCAACCCATTGGGGGCACCAATCCTCCCAGCGCTCCACACGCGAAGTGGTATGAAAAAAATCGTTATAGTCCACACCCTGTGATGTAAAACGTGGCGCCCAATTCTTGAGGGCAGCTTCTACTCGCTCATCAGACATGATTTATCCTCCAATGACCTCTTCTAGACTCAACCCAAAATCTTTCAGCATGACCATCGCCGCATTACGACCCGGTCCTGCGGAAACCGATCCGCCTGGGTGGGTCGTTGCACCCGTTTGGTATAAACCAGGGATCGGCATGCGATGTTGCGCCCAACCTGGCACGGGACGCAGGTTCGCGGCCTGGGAGGGAATCTGCGCGCCGCCATGACACGTGCCGTGCCAGTTATGTGGATTCATGCGTTCCAAATCGAGTGGACTCTTCACTAACGTCGCAAGGATCTTGTCATCGGTTAAGTTTGGCGCAAAGCGACGCAGATGCGCGAGATTGGAAGCAGAGACTTGATCCTTGATCTCATCCCAATGTTCTGGGCCTTCCGGGAGATCATAAGGTTGAAAGCCAATCACCTTCAAGGTATGTTTTCCCTCGGGCGCACGTGAAGGGTCAGCCACCGTGGAACAAACAACCAGCAGCGGCGGATCTTCAAGGTTGACCGCCCGCCGGTTATAGTCATAGCCGATTCGCAAGGCGCGCTCGGAGCTCACCAGCGTACCTGATGCGACAGGAGCAATATGTGTACCATTTGCCGCATATTTCGGCGGTTCAGTCGTCGCGTAATGGGTGACAAAGAGAGTCGGTCCGCCTTGCCATGACTCGACGCCCTGCACAAAATCCCTGCCCCACACATCAGCAGGAGCCATCTCAACCAGATGCTTGATATGAATCGTAGATAGAACAGCCTGGCTGGCGCGATATTTCGATCCGTCCGCACATTCGACGCCAACACATTTCCCATTTTCTATAATGAGCGTTTTGATCCATTTATCGGTCAGGATCGTGCCAGCATGTGCCTCGATCAAACGCGCCAGGGCTTTGGGAAGCTCACCCGAGCCACCCTTGGGAACTGTCCAGCTCCAGTATTGACGGCCGTTCACAAGGGAATAAGCCAGCCGTCCCGACACGGCTTGATCAGGCGGCACAACAGTCATGAAAGCCATCCACAACATGAATGCCCGTGCATGATCATCCTCAAAATGATCGCGGATGATATCCCAGGCACTTTGTGCAATCCGCCGCTGCCAGAGTTTGCCATCTGGATGTTCGGCGAGACGATCATTCAACGGCTTGCCAAATCCAACGGGCGTATACGACGCGGCATTGAAGATGTGCTTGATCGCATCATAATCTGCGATGATTCGCCTGTACGCCTCTGCATCCTTTTTTGAAAATTTAGCAAATTCATCACACGTCCGCTCGAGGTCGCGCCATTGTGTGATCCAAGTGCCATCCGGAAATGGAATATGAACAACGGGATCAGGCAAGACATATTCCAGGCCGTAATCACCCAACTTGAGCTCATCATGCCGCAGCGTTGGACTGCTTTGAATCAGTACATGCGCAGAGGAACAGGAATCATGTTTGAAGCCTGGCAGGGTTAATTCCTCCGTCATGGTGTCCCCTCCAATGATTGGACGACCTTCAAGGATCAAACATTTGAAACCTGCCTTCGCCAGATAGGCAGCGGCAACAAGGCTGTTATGTCCGGCACCTGCAACAATGATATCGAATGGATCATCCATAATCTATCCTCAAAAAATTTTGTGTTGGCCTGAAACTCAGGCGTGCTGTTCCCAGGTTCAGATGTCATCCGTCAGCCAGACGGTCTCTTTGGGTGGCGGTCCCCAGAATTCGACAAAAGCAAAGTTCTCCTGTTCGTCATTTTCAAACCAGTGGATTTCGCTCGGCCCGACCACCGCAACACTTCCAGGGCTCAGGCGATAGCTGCCCTCATCCACGTGCAGGATGCCGTTGCCATACAAGACATAAAAGAGATGATGGCAATCAGTGTGATAATGTCGCGCGGCAGTATCGCCAGGATGATAGATGATACGGTCGGCGCGGATGAATTGCGCGTTCAACTTGACGTTGTCGGTGACAAGGTCAAGCCGGTCACGCGTATCGCGCGTGGAGTGAAGATGCGGCAATTGATCGAAGCGAATCAGTTTTGCCATTTACGCCTCCCAAGCTAGTAACTGCCTGGCATTCTCTCCGAGAATCTTTTTCTCGTTTTCAGCTCCCAAATTCGCCGAACGCATAAACTCAACGGGATTCTCGTTCCCCATATCAAAGGGATAATCGGAGCCAAGCAGGACATGATCCGCGCCAACAAAGTCAACAAGACTTTTCAACACAACAGGGTCATGTGTGATCGTATCGAAATAGAATTGTCTTAGATATTCCGTTGGCGGGCGCGAAATCACCTTATTGATCTCAGGTCTCTGTTTGAAGCCACGATCCAATCGTCCATGCAGATAGGGTAATGCCCCACCGCCATGTGCGAGCAAGATTCTCAGTCGCGGATACGCGTCCATTACCCCAGACAGGATGAGGTGTCCCGCGGCGACCGTTGTCTCGAGCGGGTTGCCGATTACGTTCCACATGTAGTAGTCCCGCAGCTCGGCGCGTCCTCCACCCTCCACGGGATGAATGAAGACAAATACATCGAGCGATTCACAGGCCTCCCAAAACGGACGGAAGCGCGCCTCACTGGGATAAACACCATTGACATGCGTACCGATCTCAACACCTTTCATACCGGAGTTCATCAATCGTTCCAGCTCTTGAATCGCAAGCGAGACGTTCTGCAACGGGATCATCCCAAGCGCGGCCACGCGTTTCGGATATTTCTTCACGAGCCCAGCCAGAGCATCATTCTGGACCTGACAGGCGGCCAGCGATTCCTCGGGCGTTGCCTCATAGCGAACCAGCGACACCCACGGGCAGAGCAAGACCGCATCCACACCCGAGTTCGTCATTTCATCCAGGATTTTTTCGATCTGCACGAACTCGCGCCTCGCGGAACCGATGCGCTTCGGGCCATATTCAATGAATTGTTTATTATTTTCCCAGACCACGCGCGGGCGCCATTCTTCGGAAGGAGCAGCCCCGCGCAGAATCTCCGGGACAATGATATGAGCGTGCGTATCGATGATTGGCATAGTATTAGAGATTCAAATATTCTTTGAGAAGCGCCAGCTTCTCAACGGGTGGCTCTTCGCTTTTGCGGCAGTTGTACCATTCATAAAATGCTACTTGCTCCAATGGTCTGCGTTCCCAATATTTCGGATCCGCCGTGTTATACCCTTCGGGTGAGCCGTCCCCATCGGTATAACCAATGCCAAGCAGACCGATGAAATCCCAGTGATGCGGCACGCCCACAATGACCTTCATCTTATCGGGCATCATGTGGCTCCAGTAACACGCGCCCAGCCCCAAGGCATGCGCAGCAAGCCACATATTCATCGCGGCCAGCGAGGCGCCGATGATGTGCCCTATCTCACCGCCTGTATGCGGAGGCGCGTGGCGCGGATCAGCGAAGATGGCAATACCCAGTGGCACATGACGCAAATCAACGATATAGCCTCGCGACCGTCCTTCGCGGAAGTACGGTGCCCAGATGCGTGATAGATTCTTGGACTCTTCCGCGACCTTTTGAATGCGTTCTTTGGTCTCAGGTGACTGAATGACGATAAATGCCCAAGGCTGGAAGTTCCCAGCCGAAGGCGACCAACGACCTGCATCAAGAATTTGCTCTACGAGCTCCTCAGGCACTGGTTTCGGAAGCCACTTGCGCACACTGCGCCGAGTACGAATAGCGTCGAGAACATCCATTTTTATATCTCCTATGGAATCAAAACCAATAACAATGCACCACCGAGTATTAGAAGCGTGCCGATCCACAACATTTTCGTCACGCGTTCTAGATGTTTGCCTGAAATCCAGGGTGCAAGCACGATCACAAGCGGCGAGGAGATCATCGTCAACGCCAGAACAACTGCCACGGGAGCCAAATCCAACGCGACCCAGCGCATCCATGTGGATAGACCCACCAGCAGTCCAGCCAGTAGTTTGAACGTCCAGGCCCCATGGGTGATGGGGACACCAAACCAACGCTCGCGCTGCAAAAGCAGAATGATGGCATAACTGATGGCACTCGCAGTCACACCGATCGTGACCCCTAACATGGGAGATGGCAAACCTTGCAAGCCGACGCGAATAAAAACGGGGCTTAATGCCCAAAAGAAAGCCGCAGCTAGTCCCATCCAGGAGGCACGCAGGAGGGCAGCGAACCTTTGTGTCGAATTGGTGGTATTGAGGGGAGTCTCAGATTCTTTGGATACCAGGTAAGCGCCCAGGACCATGATCCCAATCCCGAGCAATTCCAGCCAGGTGGGAAACTCGCGTAATGCCACTGCGGCGACAATAGCACCGAACAGAGGCACGGTGGCAATGAGCGGGCTGGTGCGGGCCGCGCCGATACTCTTCTGACTGGCATTGAGCAGCGTCCAACCTATAAGGAAATGGAGAAAACCTGCAGCAACAAAACTAAGGACGGCAGTGAGGGGTGCGCTTAAAACAAGGCGTATATCTTCCGTCGCCAGCGAAATTGCAACAAGCACAATAGATGAGACAAGCAGCTGAACAAATGTAGCGAGATATACATCCATGCCGCGCACGGCTTGGCGATTGAGCGCTTGAAAGAGACCAAAGCCAGCGCCAGCCGCTAATGCCCACAACGCTCCACTCATATTCAGCTCTTCAAAGTGCCGCCGAGATAAAGCTCGGCAACGCGCGGGTCTGAAAGCAAGGTATTGGCTGGACCTTCCATACATTCCCTCCCCAGCTCAAGTACATAAGCACGATCAGCAATCGCCAGCCCGCTTTTGGCATTCTGTTCAACCATTAGCACGGTCATTCCCATTTCGTCCTTGAGAGACTTAATCGTTCCAAATACCTGTTTGGCCGTGATCGGCGCCAGACCCAAAGAAGGTTCATCAAGGAGGATCATCCTTGGTTCCAACATCAAAGCGCGTCCTACCTCAAGGATTTTCTGCTGCCCGCCGCTGAAGTTGCCTGCCTTCTCATTTTTCCGTTCCTTGAGAAACGGGAACATCTCATAGACTCTTCCCAGGCGACGCTCGCGCTCCATCTTGTTTCGCAGGATATAAGCACCCATTAATAAATTTTCGTGAACGGTCATTTCTGGAAATGAGCTATGGCCCTGTGGAATATGGGCAATCCCTTCATGCAAGATCAGATCTGGACGAAGGCCCGCAATTTTCTTTCCATCAAAAAGAATATCACCTTGACTGGGTCTTAAAAGACCCGAGACGGTACGTAAAACTGTGGACTTGCCTGCACCATTCGGCCCAATCAAGCAGACCAGCTCACCTTGATTTACATGGATATTAATCCCTTGCAGAACGTTTACCTCTGGCAGGTATCCAGCCATGAGATTATTGATTTCAAGCAACATCATCATGTTCCCAGATAAGCATCTAATACAGCAGGATTGATTTGGATCACCGCAGGCGGACCTTCAGCGAGTTTTGTCCCCTGGTCCAATACAATCATATGATCGCATAGTTCCATCACCACGCCCATATTATGCTCCACTACAAGGAATGTCACGCCCTCTCGATTGAGGTCCTGGATCAATTTCATGATGAAGCGAATCATTGTGGGGTTGACTCCACCAGCGGGTTCGTCCAACATCACCATGATGGGATCTGCCATCAAGATTGCAGCAAACTCCAGAAGTTTCTGCTGGCCAAAGGATAACTTTCGGGCAGGTTCATCCTTGAGGTGTGTCAGTCCTACGCGTTCAAGGAGTCCCATTGCACGGTCAATCTCATAGCGAAACATGTTGGGACCCAGCAAAGAACGAAAGCCAACCTGCCGGATGGGAACGATCATGTTTTCTAGAACGGTCATTTCCCAGAAAAGCCGCGTGATCTGAAAGGTACGACTGAGCCCCTGATGACAAATTTTGCTAGGCGGTAAATTGGTTATCTTCTTGCCTTCGAAGAAGATCTCTCCTTCATCAGGAATGTATACGCCAGTGATCAAATTGAATAGGGTGGTTTTTCCTGAGCCATTCGGACCGATCAATCCAGTAATACTTCCAGTCTGAACTGAAACATTACAATCCTTGACCGCCTGAATCCCGCCGAAGCGCCGGGAAACTCGATCAGTGTGAAGCAGTTCGCTCATGTGAAGATTCATCCTCTGCAACCGTTTTGCCCTTCGATTGATCATACATTTCTGCCATGGAATGTGCGCCTTCATGTGCAATGCGCGGCGCGCGGCGGTTTTCGATCCATTCCGCAATGGTAGGCAGAATGCCCCTTGGCATGAAAATAATCACCAGCATCATTAACCCACCGATAATTGCCAGGTATATTGTGTTTGAGCCAAATGTAAACAGAATAAAGTCTCCAGCCGGCACGAGGATAAATGCCCCGAGAACAGGTCCCCAAAGCGTGCCCAGTCCCCCGAGCATCGTCATTAAGATCATGTCAACACCGACGATGATGTCGAAGGCAAACACTGGGCTGATATGCGATGTGAAATAAGACCATACCCCGCCGCCCAGTGCCACAAAATAAGCGCTGATGCCAAATGCCAGGACCTTATACAAAGTGGTATTCACGCCGACCATCTCCGCCTTGCCTTCATCGTCGCGGATCGCGACCAATCCGAGTCCAAAGCGAGAGCGCCGGATATACCACGAAATAAACAAGGCGATCAGCAGCCAAAACAAGATATAGTAATAAAATGGCATGCGGGAAAATTCCGGGCTCCAGGGAGGCAGCGGCTGGCTTAGCCCTGGTGCACCTTTGGTGATCTCACGCAAATTCAAAGCGACCAGTCGAAAGATAAGCAGCATCGCGATCGTAGAAATAACAAAGGCCGACCCGCTGGTTCGTAACATGATCCAACCCAACAGGACCGCTACCAATGCGACAATGACTGCTAAGAACGGTGCACTGACCAATGGATTCCAGCCCAGCTCATTGGCCGCAACTGCAACCAGATAAGCGCCCAACCCATAAAAGGCACTATGACCAAGGGATTTATATCCGGTATAGCCGCCCATAATGTTCCAACTGGTTGCCATCATGGCAAAGAGCAGAACATTAAACCCCAGGAGATGATAATAAGGCGCCCGATAAATCCAAGGATAAGCCAGGAGGGTCAACAAGGCGATCGGCTTCCACCAGCGACGCAGCAGTTCCATTGTCCTACCCTTCCCGAATCCGGACGCCGAACAGGCCTTGCGGTCGGAAGATCAGTGTTAAAAAGAGAATCAGGTAAAACACAATGGGCGAGAGGTAGGAAGTCATTACCACTGCAGCCACAGATTCAGTCACACCCATGATCAAGGCTGCCAGGAAGGTACCAGGAAGGCTGCTCATCCCTCCCAACACGATGATGGATAGCATTTTGGAAATCCACTCTTCATGACTGCCTGAATTAAAGGTCCAGATCAGGCTAAATAAAGCGCCACCCCCGGCAACTGTGGCTAAACCCAAGCCGAATGTCAATGCCTGTACACTTTCGACATTTACACCCATCAGCTGCGCGGCAGAACGGTTTTGAATTGTGGCTCGAATGGCACGCCCCAGATTGGTGTTTTTCAAAAAGAAATAAATTGCAGCCAGGGCAATGGCTGCTGCGACCAGTCCACCAATCCTGACCCAGGGAAGACGCAGAGTCAAGCCGGAGAGTTCAATCGCAAGCACCTCGCTGGTGTAGGCGGTCCTGATCGATCGACCGGTCGATTCCCAGAGTGATCCCATGACTCCTTCCAGCGTAAGCGCCATTGCAAATGTCAGCAATACTCCCAGGCCCGGATCGCCCTTGACTCTGGAGAGTACAAAACGCTGGAAAATGAGACCTATCAAAAACAGGACAGGGACTGAAACAATAATGGAGAGAAAGGGATCCAGACCGAAAATCGTGAACATCCAATAAGAAATGTAGGCGCTGAAGATCAAGAAAGCGCCGTGGGCAACATTGATGACACGCATCACACCAAATATCAGGGTCAGACCGGTTGCCATCAACGCATATACCCCACCCGTTAATATCCCAATAATGATGACTTGAATCAGTACATTCCACGAAGGAAGATGCATCAGGATCTCCAGGGGTTGTTCGAGGAACCAATTCTTTCTATTGGTTCCTCGAACCATTAAGGTAGGAGACTACCACTCTGGCTTGGGGACAATCGGTTCCCCGCGCGCACGATCACCCGGTCCGACGATCACAAAGGTGTCGCCCTGCCACTGCAGGAGCATAAAGGAACCTTGGGGTCTGCCCACCTCGTCAAAGCTGAGGGGACCTACGACACTATCATAAGTACCCTGGTGCAATTCCTCAATGAGAGCGGCATTGTCCAATGCACCAATGTTCTCCACAGCCTGGTGGAGGACCTG
>DASWKT010000040.1:0-3049 GCA_036396515.1 Anaerolineales bacterium
GTGGAGTAGTGGCCATACACTCTGCCAATCGTTACATTGTCTAAAACCGTTAATTGCGGGAATGGGCGTGCCAGTTGGAAAGTCCGGGAGATGCCCAGCCAACAGCGTTTGTGCCTGGCGGTGGAAGTGATATCTTTTCCGTCAAAGATAATTTGGCCCTGGTTTGGAGGATAGACCCCTGTGATCAGATTGAACAACGTGGTTTTTCCGGCGCCATTCGGGCCGATCAGTCCCAATAGTTCGCCCTCATCAACGTTCATCGACACGAAATTAACGGCCATGAGTCCCTTGAATGATTTGGAGACGCGTTCTAGTTGGAGGAGCAAATCTTAATTCCTTGTTTATCGAGGTCATCTGAGGAACGGCGTTCCTCCTGGAACGCCGTTCTCATCATATATGTGAACTAGCGCTCGCTCCAGGGTGGGGCTGGATAGTGGAGTTCTCCAACAGCCTGGTCGGGCGGCCAAACGAGCACTTGCGCCCCATCCTGCCATTGATTGATCACTGTCAGAACATTTCCGGTGCCATCCTCGTTGAATGTCACATGACCAACCATCGTGTCCATATCGGTCGCGGCGATGGCATCGCGGATCGCGTCACGATCCAGACTGCCCGCGCGGGTAATGGAATCAGCCAGGATTTGTACTGCCGCGTAGGCGGGGCCGGTCGTTGCCACGGCAGGTGAGCCAAATTTCGTCTGGTGGCGTTCAGCCATCTCCGCAACGCCTTCGAACTTCACACCCCTGTTCCAACCGGGCATGAGCATGAAGCCATTGCCGTCGTTGCCCAGATTCTCGCCCCAGGTGGGGGGATCCGCGGCGCGGATGAACACGTAGGCGTTGGCATTGAAATCCAACTCCTTGATCTGTTTGGCCAGTGCCAGACCATCCGGTGGGGTTGGCAAAGCCAAAACGACCTCTGCGCCGGCATCCTTGGCAGCCAGTATGATCGAGGAGAAATCAGTTGTACCGGGAGCATATTCCTCATCTGTCACGATGCTGTATCCACGCGAGTCAGCCTCTGCCTTCCAAAGTTCACTCAGCTCGGCACCCCAGTCGGTGGATTCTGCGAAGATGGCGATATTGGTCGGTTTCGGCGAAAGGGAATCGAGCATATCGAAGGTTGTAACAGCAAGTGCAGGCGATTTGGGGAACGGCGAGAAGAGGTATTTGAAGCCCTGTTGATGGACTGAGTATAATGCGAATGCGACCCCTATATAGGGCACTTTGTTCTTCTCAGCAATCCCAGCCGCAGCCGCATGTAAGCTGCTCCCAAAACCACCCAGATACGCTACAACCTCATTGTCTGTAAAGAGGGTTTCCAGGCGTTGTACGGTCTTGGTCGGATCGGACTCGTCATCGAGCATGATCAGTTCCAGAGGGATCATTGTGCCGCCAACATCCACACCGCCTGCATTATTGATGTCTTCCACGGCTAACTCATATCCGTTCTTGACCTGGGCCCCTCCCGCGGCAAATGGCCCGGTGAGAGGCACAACTGCGCCAACCTTGATCGTGGCAGGGAGTTCTGCGGCAGGCTCAGCGGGTGCCTCTGTGGCCGGCATTTCTGTGGCTGGCGCTTCAGTTGCCGGTGCTTCCGTTGCAGGGGCGGCTGTTTCGGTTGCCTGGGGCGCTCCGCACGCCGCAAGAAGCATGGCGAAAACGAGAAGAGTGGGGATGATCCGCAAGGTGATCCCATTTTTCTTGTTCATTCTTCCTCCAATTTCTAAAGTAAGTTTCTTACGATACAAATAATGCTTTCCTGAACTACGCCAAGTCACACTCCTTTCTTTGTAGGGCGGGTTTGCAACCCGCCAATCATTATCACGTCACGCTGAAAGCGTGACCTACAAAAGACTTTCGCAAATGATCAGCGTCCAATTTCCTCAAGGCTATGACCAGGCACGACCGGTGTTCCATAGCGATAAAATGACTTCGCGAGCTGGCCACCGAACCAGATGCTGCTCTTCTCCAGATCGATCTCGTTTGCCACATTCCAAACCACCGTCTTCCAATCCGGATCGAAGATCAGGTAACCCGTGTCGCCGAAGAGTTCAATCCGATTGCCGCCAGGCTCGAAACAATACAGGAAATAAGCCTGTGTGGTTCCATGTTTGGCGGGACCACTCTCGATCCGTATATCTCTTTCGGAGAAAATGTCCGCAATATCGAGGAGATGCTGCGGTGCGCCATACCAGTAGGCGACATGATGGAAGCGCCCGCGCGAACCAGTTGAGTCGCGCATCAGAGCCAGCTCGTGGACTAACGCGCTCACGCTCAACCACGACCCGACAATGGCTCCGCCGTCCCCGATCTTTTGCTCACGAAGTTTGAATCCCAGGGTGTTGACTGTGAATTCCGTATTTCTTACGACATCATTTACCATCAGGTTCACATGATCGATCCGGCGCACCGGTACGCCGCGTAGAGGTTTTTTCGATGGACGGTTACGAAGTTTGCTTGCCAGGTCAGGAGGTGCTTTGAAATAATCAAGGTCCCACAGCACCTTTTCGCAGTGACCATCAGGACTTGTGAATTTGTAGGCACGGCCATGAGCGTAGTCCTTCTCTGTCCAACCGGTACCCAGGCCCGAGCTTTCGATGCGCAACGCCAGTCCTTCCAAAGCCTCCGCAGATGAGGCGCGCCAGGTCAATTCTTCCAGGCCTGCCTGTTGTGCCTCTGTGATCTTCAATGTGTATTGATAAAAGTCCTCGTAGGCACGCATAAAAACGGACTGCCCCTCACGATGGCTGATCTCCATACCCAGCATATCGTGAAAGAAGGCTACCGACTCATCAGGTTTTGGAGAATACAGCGCAACACTAACCAGTTGGGCAATGTCGGTCTGCATCGTTTCTCCTCATGAAAATGTGACAGTCAATGAAGGTTGATTCGTCAACGAAAAGGTGAACTCGTCACCTGCCTTTACGGGAAGCATTTTTGTGATACCGCCGGAGATGACAATATCTCCAGGTTCAAGCGATACTCCAAATTCCAACAACTTGTTTGCGAGCCAGGCAGTGGATATGGCGGGGTGACCCAGCGCGGCC
>DASWKT010000041.1:0-22099 GCA_036396515.1 Anaerolineales bacterium
TATGGCCCAACTCTAATTGAAAGTAGGCACCTAATGGCCGTTCTTCCCGGTAAACAACGGCGATGCTGAAGCCGCTGGGAAATGTCTGGATCACGTTTTCCAGAAAATGACGGCCGAAGAGAGGCGTTCCGCTTTGGTGGGAAAAGTCGCTAAAGACCTCGTAAAAGGTTCCCAGCAGTTGGCCGGTGCGATCTATAGCAACGTGCAGCTTGTGGCCGCGAGCCACACGTACTTGCCGCCGGATGTTATCGTCTAGACGCTTCCACAAGGCTTCTGTGTCCAACCGCACGTCCATCAACCAGTATACATGATCGGTCATTGTGGGCAAGTCGGCCGCCCAGGCCTGGCGAGTATCGGCGATGAAAAATCGCCGGGCTTTGGCCGCCTGTGCCCAGGCGCGGCCCGCTTCAATAAGGGCCAGCGCCGCCTGATCATTGTCGGCGCAAAGGCCTCCGGGCATCGTTCTGGCGGTGTGGCCCAGCCAAACGCTCCGTATCAAGAACAGAGGCAAGACACCTACTACCTGATCACCTTCTAGGGCCATCAGGTAGTGGGGTTGGTGGCCGTACGTCTGGCGTTGCACATCCTGCCAGCCGCTGAGGTGCTGTGGCAAGCCACGCGCCGAACTGCTGACATATCTATCCCAACGCGGCCGCGTATCGGCCGTTAATTCAGTGACGATCATAAGATCCTGATTCTGGTTGAGAATGCGGCTCTTGCTCCAGCAGTGTGCGCAAGGGTTCAAAGCGAAACTCGCTGAATAGACGGTGCAATTTCGGCGCCAGGCGACGCCGGCCAGCATAATGGGTGATCCGCTCACGCGGCGTGACGGGGTGATATGGCTGGTCCAGGTCCAGTTCCCAAGGATGTAAGTATAGAATGGCGGGCTGTCCCTGACGGTTGAGCTGTCTGATGGCCCAGCGTACGAATCCATAGGGCCACAGTCGCAAGTAAAAGCCGCCAGCGATGGGCCAGTTGATACCGCCAAGCCGCACTGTGCTAAGCGGGAATTCTACCAGGCCTGCGCCAGAAGGAATATAAGGGAAACGGGGTGCGCCATGGTAACCGTAGAATCCATTGCGTATGGGAAAGACGCTGCTGTCGTAAAGAAAGCCATGCCCTCGTAAGATTTCAAATACCCAGGGCGTTGTACGATTGACAGAAAAGTAGGGCGCGCGATGGCCAACAGGCATCTGGCCGGTGATGGGCATAATTGCCTTTACGCTTCGTTCTAGTTCCAGGGAAAATTCGGCCGGCGTCAGACGAGAAACATAGCAATGCCAGTAACCATGAACCGCAATCTCGTGCCCGTCAGTCTGTATGGCGTCAACCAGGGTCGGATGGCAATCGGCTACATGGCCCAAGACGAAGAAAGTAGCCTGGATGCGATAAGTGCGCAATATCTCTAGTAGGCGCAAGGTAGCCGGTACGACTCGGCTCTCAAACAGGGGCCAGCGATTGACCTGAGGATTGGTACTTGTCAACCCTTGAAACCAATCCTCCAAATCGACGGTGAAGGCATTGAGGGAGCTGCCGGCCTCAGTCATCATGCTGTTAGCCAACATATCCTAAGTCGCGCAAGCGCCTGGTGAGTATCTCTTTTTCCTTTTCTGTCAGGGCCTGGCCGTCGTTGGCAGGATCGCCTTGCCATTGGTTTTGCGGCTGGATGAGGGCAGGTTGGAAGGCGTCACGGAAGATTTCTCGTAGCACACGGCCGTCCATATGAACCGGCGCCTGTAGACCCATCATGTACAAAATTGTGGGCGCCAGATCTGTGAGATGGGCCTTTTCTACGATGACGCCGGGGCGAATATTTTCGCCGTAGGCCAGAAAGATGCCGTTCATCCGGTGCGTTCCGGAGATGCCTCGTTTCATAGGCTCAATGATCTGGTTGCTGCCAAACTCATACTCGCCAAAGCCGAAATACTCCAGGCGGCGGGGCATAAAAACGATATCAGGGGCGTAGTCCAGTTGATCCCCGCTGTAGATCTCCTCGCGCCGGTACACGGCCTCCACGACCTGTTCACCAGTCACTGGATCGCATAGTCGTCCCAACCGTTGCATAATGTCGTCACGCAGTCGTTCGTAGGCAGTCCCTGCTTGCACGCTGCCGCTAGGCTCGCGCCCGGCCAGATTGATGTAAATTTGACCGACGTTGCCCAGAGAATAAGCGGCCGTTTGCGTCCAATCCACATCGGCGAACGACGGGAAAAGCATCTTTAATAAGCCTTGTCCTTGACCACGCACAACCTTTCGCTTGAGTGCGCCAAATCCCAGTTGCATGAGTGCGTCGTAGACGTTCATCGGGGTAAATCCCAGGTCAAAGAGGCGCTTCTTCAAGTGTGGGAGCAGGCCGGCACGTAGCCGCATGAACCCTTCCTGGATCAGCCAATTGTTGACGTGGATAAATTTATGGAAGGGGCCAAAGCCGTGATCGGACATGAGGATCAGGGTTGTATCACGGTCCAGCGTCTCTATCACCTTGGATAGATAGGCGTCTATGTATTGGTAATAGTCACGAATTGCGTTGCCAAATTTGGCGCAAAGACGGGGATCATGCAAGGGGTGATCCCCGTCCATGTATTTCCAGAGCGCATGGCAAATGGTGTCGGTGCCATTAAACACCATCATAGCGAAATCCCACGTATCCCGCTGGCGCAAATAGTCAAAGGTGCGTATGCGTAGTTCTGTGCAGCGGTAAAGCCGCTGCAAGAACGGCTCTACACCTGCATCGGAGTAAGCCTGCCCCGGGTCAGGATAAAGTATGTAATCGCCAACGTGCTGCAAAATTTCCTGGTAAAGTCCCTCAGGATAGGTAATCGAGCTGTGTAAGTCTGGAGCAGGCATCCCGGCAATCATGACGCCATTGACAGGCAGGGGTGGGTAGGTCATGGGAATGTTGAGGGCGCAGACACGGCGACCCGCCTGGCTGAGAAGCGTATAAATAGTTGGCGACGTTCCATCCAAAGCAGTGACAGGGGAGAAATGGTAACTGTTGGGCTCGCGCCTGATCCAATCATAAAGGCGATGCCGGCCAGGGTTTGTCCCGGTGGCAAAGGAGGTCCAGGCGGGTGCGGTCATCGGCGGAATGGTACTGTCGAGCGACGCGTGGGCACCCTGGTTCATAAGGTGGCTTAGTGCCGGTAGGTGGCCGTCTGCCGCCCAGGGCTTGATTAAATCGAATGTGGCTCCATCCAGGCCAATTATAAGACTGCGCATCGGTCACTCCAAAGATCCTGCAACTGACGCATGGGTAGATTATTAACGAATTCCTTGGCTAAAGAAACTGAGTTCATCCCGCCCGCCGATGTTCCTGAGTCAATGTCGATTACAAAACGTGCTCTCAGAGATTTACCAAGAACCCGATGAACAGCTTCGGTGCCTTCAGGTTTTTCAATGCAGCAGGCGCCAAATGAACCGTCTTCTCGCTTCCTTGCCATGGCGCGCACCATCTTATACAATTCCTGCGCCCTACTATTCATATGGATCGCCAGTGAGCCACCCCATATATCACTACGGCAAAGCGGATATTCTTTTTAGGGAGAGTCTCATCTCCACCAGTTGGGGTTTTGGAGTAGGAGTTCTTGAGCACAATAATTTCCTCCTGTCTTACAAAATTGGTCAGACATGTTAAATTATTTTACAACTTCTAAAGGCCAGTTTCAATAGCCAATACTGACCGAGTCTGAGTCTGTAACGAGTCTGTAACATCGGCGGTTGGCGAATTTTAGGCAGGGAAGAGACAATGGGCATAGTCGATGTAGCTCGAGCTAAGAGGTGAAAGATCCAGCTAGCAGCAGACCAGATTCCATGCCTGGCCAGGATTTGTAAGCACGAACGGTCCGAGCCCTGATCTTCATCCGCCCAATCGCACGTTCCGTGGCATTGTTGGTCCAAGAAACCACAGGCTCGAATTGGAAAGTGCAGTAGTGCTGCCAATCTTGGATCAGCCGCAGAAGCAAATCGCGCAACTGCTCCAAAGCCGAACGGGTTTGATTTCGTTTGGAACGCCGACCGGGCAATTGTCTCCAAAGGGCATATAAAGTCTGGCTGCCATCGGGAAGCAAGAGGTCGAGCAGTTGGTGGATCTCATCCACGACCCACAGCCATTCCTCAGGAATAGCTTCCTGTAACACTGTGAGGGTTTTGCCGGCCCAACGCCAAACATGGACTTGGCAGATCTGATGTCCGAGTTGGAGTTTCTCCGCGACAATCTTATAACTGGATAAATCGTCTTTCACGATAACCGTAATGCCATGTCTTTGGAGCAAGGGCTCTCGCCAACAACGGATCGCTTGCAGATCATACTCATTAATATACCCAACTGGTATTGGTTCTCCCGTTCCCAAATCGACCGCCACCAGCACCGCCTGTTTCTCTCCCCGGCCCAAAACATGGGCTCTATCCAATCCCAACACGCGCACTGGTTTCCAGTGATTACGCTTCTTCAGATGTTTGGCATGCTCCTGCACATGCCGCCAGATCGTCATGTGACTGACCAACACCTGCAAGCCACTCAAGATCAAGCTGCTCGCTCGATGACTCAAACCGAACGTCCACAGCAGGATGGCAAAGACGTGCAATCGCTCTGTTTGATCCGCACTGCTATCCCCTTCCGGATAATGGCGAGAGGTTCGTATGCATTGACAACAGCGATACCCGTACACTTTCACGTTCCTCACCCGCACATCCTTCACCGGCTTATTCACCTGTCCGCAACGCTGAAACGTATTCCCTGTTATGGCAATCTCTTCAATTACCATCTTGCAAGAAACTCACGTTTCTTGCCATTCTTCAAAAACCCACCGCGTATGTTACAGACACATTCTTAAATTTCGTCGCAGAAATACTGATAACTTATCTCAGTAATCAATTTTGATTGAAAGCATGGACAAGGAGGTGTACCGTGCAAATAGGATTTGCGGGGCCAGGCGCTAACCGTTCTGACGACTCACAAGAAGGATTGGGTCGTGATGGGTATTCGGGGGCGGATCGCACTGCTTGACCAGATCTAGCAAGATTTGTCAAAGGTGGAAAACCGATGGATTATGGCAGGCATGGCCGCCAAAGAAACCCACGCCGAAACGATGGCCGAAGGCGAAGAATGGTGGAGTCTCACCTTGGTGTATCGGCAAATCCGGTTCTTGCGTAAGGCACTGCAGGATATCGCCCGATTTGGGAAACCAAAGATGCCTGGAAAAGTGACCACGCGTCCAAACGGGCAGGTTGTTGCTCAAGTTGTGCCGTATGACTGGAAGGAACAATTCGCTTTACCGGGTGTGAGAGCGGAAGTCTGGATGGATCCGTCCGTTTCGATGCAAGCGGATGGCCTCCCCCAGGCAGCTTTTTATCACCTTCCGGATAAGAAAGGGCAAAGTCTGCTTGGTCTTGGGCGCTGGCAACATGGCGGCATTGATCGTAGAAGACTACTTATAGAAGTTATTTGTTGAAGGCCAGGTCGTTGCGCTAAAAATGAATCCGGTCAATGATCCTGCTGGCTTTAGCTGTTCTCCTTACTCTACGGATAGGATTTTGGACGCGAAATGGAGCATTAACTTGAGCATTAGGTATTCCAGGCTATGGAAAACGCTAACCCTAAACTCCTTGGCCGCCTTCGATCCCTTCAGACAGATACCGTTTCAGCCAGGCCAAGGCGGTGACCGCACTTTCCCGAACAATGACTGCGATCTCTTCTGCTTTCAGCCCTCGGCCGGCGGACAGTAACACCATTTGTGCTCGTGTCCGCACTCCTGGCAATTGAGTCTTTCGATATAGCCGGTCTAATGCCCTTTGTTGTTCTTCCGCCAATGGCGGTACTCAGATGGCTTTTTTCATGCCAGCCATTCCAGCCTGAGGAACTTCCGTGGTTATACCTGGTTGCTCCCCATGATAAAATTAACGTATGCAGCCTTCATTGGAAA
Organism: Anaerolineales bacterium; assembly: GCA_036396515.1. Taxonomy (GTDB): domain Bacteria; phylum Chloroflexota; class Anaerolineae; order Anaerolineales; family Villigracilaceae; genus Defluviilinea. The sequence goes on from DASWKT010000041.1 coordinate 5,922, forward strand.
AATTACGCAAATTCTTCCGTCTCGAACACGAGAACGGATACGCCAACAGCGCCATTATCGGCGGCCTCGCCAAAATGCTCGATTACTGGGAAGGCGAGGCCCGCGCCGATCGGATCCAGGAAGAGGTGATCCAGGCAGTCGTACAGCGACTTCGCTCGTATGACGGACTCAGCCCCCAGTCCCGCGCCGACGCGCTGAAGGGGTTGTGGAAGCGGATCGGGGAAACATATCCCGAAGCACAGCAGAAGCCGCGCGGCGTGCCCAGCCGGCGTCCTGCGACGGTCGCTAGTACTGAGCCGGTCGAAGCGCATGTCGAAACAGGACAACAAAAGCCGCCTCCTCCTTCTGCTCAGCCTCCGCCCGAAGTATCCCAACCTGAAACTCGTCAAAAGCAGGAATATCGTGCGCGTCCTCCTGCGCCGCCGCGCTCTGAAAGTGTAGCCGGTGCAAGGACCTCCGCCACGCCCGCCGCGCTGGATGCAAAATTGACCGTGCTTCAAGGCGTCGGCCCGCGCCACGCGGAAACGCTCGGAAAACTGGGCCTGCATACGCTCGGCGACATGCTCTATTATTACCCGCGCCGTTATGATGATTACTCACAGCTCAAACCCATCAAGGATCTGTTCTATGGCGAGGTTGTCACCGTGATTGGCACGATCCAAAGCGTGAACACGCGGCCAATTCGCGGCGGCAAGGCTTCCATCATTGAAGTGATCATCAGCGATGGGACCGGCAGGCTGCGTTTGTCCTTCTTCAACCAGCCCTGGTTGGCCAATCGATTCAAAATGGGCGATGCAATCTCCGTCTCAGGCAAGATCGACCAGTACCTTGGCCGCCTTGTCATGAACGGCCCCGATTGGGAATCGGTTGAGGTGGAAAACCTGCACACGAACAGGATCGTTCCGATCTATCCGCTTACCGAGCGTGTCACCCAAAAATGGCTGCGCAGTTTGATGAAACAGGTCGTTGAATACTGGGCGCCCGCGGTCGCAGACGCGCTGCCCCAAAGCGTTCGTTCATCCGCTCGTCTCATGCCGCTCGCTGAAGCGTTGCTCCAGGTCCATTTTCCTGATTCACAGGAAAAACTCAGGGATGCGCGCGAACGGCTTGCGTTTGACGAAATCTTTTATTTGCAGATGGGAGTGCTTCGCCAGAAGCGCGATTGGAAGTCTGTGGAAGCAAAGCGCTTCAGCATCTCAGACGATTGGCTCGGCGCGCGTTTAACCAGCCTGCCCTTCGCCCTGACCTCCGCCCAGCGAAACGCCCTCAAAGACATTCGCACGGACCTGGAATCCGGAAGACCCATGAACCGGCTCCTGCAGGGCGATGTGGGTTCAGGCAAAACTGTAGTAGCAGCTTTAGCCGCTGGCATGATCACCGTCCATAACTCGCAAGCCGCGATCATGGCGCCGACCTCCATCCTTGCGGAACAACATTATCGGAGCTTCTGCCGCTTGCTGGCGGGCGAAAACGGGATCCTGCAAGAGGGGCAGATCCGTTTATTGGTCGGTGACACGCCGGAGGCTGAGAAAGAGGCGATACGCGCCGGTCTCGCAGACGGTTCGGTCAAGATCGTTATCGGGACTCATGCAATCCTCGAAGAACCGGTTGCATTTCAGGATCTGCAATTTGCGGTGATCGATGAGCAGCACCGCTTTGGTGTGGAACAGCGCGCGGCATTACGTACCAAGGGAACGAACCCGCATCTATTGGTGATGACCGCAACCCCCATCCCGCGCTCACTGGCATTGACGTTATATGGCGATCTGGACTTATCCATCATAGATGAAATGCCTGCGGGTCGTCAGCCGGTCAATACCTATGTGCTCAGACCGCAGGAGCGCGAGCGCGCCTTCACGTTGTTACGCGGGCAGATCAAGGATGGCAAACAGGCCTTCATCATTTATCCGTTGATCGAGGAGAGTGAAAAGATCGAAGCGCGCGCGGCAGTGGATGATTACGAAACGCTTTCAAAAGAGGTCTTCCACGATTTGAAGCTGGGCTTGCTGCATGGGCGCATGCGTCCAGATGAAAAAGATGAGACCATGCTCAAGTTCCGTGATAAAAAATATAACATCCTGGTTTCGACCACGGTCGTTGAAGTGGGCGTGGATATCCCGAATGCGACCGTGATGCTGATCGAAGGCGCGGACCGGTTTGGCCTGGCACAGCTGCATCAATTGCGCGGCCGCGTGGGGCGTGGTTCGGACCAATCCTATTGTTTGCTGATTCCCACCCACGAGGATGCCACAGAGAATGAACGCTTGCGGGCCATGGCCGACTCAAATGATGGCTTTGTGCTGGCGGAGCGCGACCTGCAGCAGCGCGGTCCCGGTGAATTTTTGGGCACGCGACAATCTGGCTATGCAAGTGGACTGCGCATGGCGAGTATTACCGATGTGAAATTGATCGAGAAAGCCCGCCTGCAGGCACAAAAATTATTCGATCAGGATGCTGATTTGAAACAACCCGAACATGCCTTGCTGGCAGAGGCGTTTGGCCGATTCTGGGGGGAAGGCAGGGGTGATGTGAGTTAAAAATAAGAACCGTCATTGCGAGAAGGGCATAGCCCGACGAAGCAATCTCATCATTGTAGAAGGAGATTGCTTCGCCCGATGGGCTCGCAATGACGAATCAGGAGTTATATGGTCAGAGCATTGTTTCCGGGTACGTTCGATCCCATTCACCATGGTCATATCGACATTGCCGAACGCGCCTCGCGCCTCTTCGATGAAGTCATCATGGCTGTTTATGACAAGCCATTGAAATCATTGTTGTTCTCACCTGAAGAACGTATCGGTCTGGTTACCGAATCATTCAAGGAAAATCCGAAGATCACGGTCATGGGCTACAGCGGCTTGACGGTTAAATTTGCGCGCCAGGTCGATGCGCAGGTCATTGTGCGCGGTCTGCGTGTGTTCTCTGACTTTGAATTCGAATTCCGCATGGGCCTGGCAAATCAGCGGCTTGCAAGTGATATCGAAACGGTTGCATTCATCACGGCTGAGGAGCATACTTTCCTTTCATCAAGCACAGTCAAGGAAATTGCTTCGCTGTTCGGTGATGTATCCAGCATGGTGCCGCCTCATGTAGAAAAGGCGTTAAAAAGTAAAGTAGATGGATTGGATGGGCTGGATGGTCAAAACAGCCCTCCTAATGCACTTCGCGATTAATTGTGCTAGAATAGTTGTAATTCGCCTTCCAAATGGAGGAGTGGCTTATGGATATTCTTCAACTCATTGATCGTCTGGAAGAACTCTTTAACGAGAGCAAGGCAATTCCACTCACACGCAATGTGATGGTGGATGAAGACCGCATGCTCGATATCATCGACCAGATGCGCATTGCCATTCCGGAGGAGGTAAAGAAGGCGCAGCAATTGCTCGGCCAGCGCGACCGTGTGCTTGCGCAGGCGCAGGAGGAAGCCAATCGCACGATCGAGATTGCCCGCCAAAAAGCCGATCAACTGGTGACCCGGGATATGATCTTGCAGGAAGCCCAGCGCCGCGCAGAACAGCTCCTGACACAGTCGCGCAGTGAGGCGGATGGCATCCGTAATGAAGCGGATGATTACGTGATCGAGAGCCTCAACCAGCTGCAGGCTGAACTCGAACGGATCGCCAACCAGGTGCGGAACGGCATCCGGACGGTGGAAGAGGAACAGTCGCGGCGTGCCCCTACTTCCACGCCGATCTCCCAGCCGGTGGATAAGTAGTACATATTCTTTTATTGAATGAAAATCACCTCGCAATACTGCGAGGTGATTTCTTTATCCAATTAGAACCAATCACGCCTGTAGAAGATATATGTGGCAATCGCTGTGAGACTTAATGCAATGGCAAACACGGTTAGAAAAGCCAGTGGATGACCTTCGCCAGGCAGCTTAACATTCATGCCATAGAAGGCAGCAACCACTGCCGGGACATTAATGATAATCGTGATGGCGGCCAGGGCCTTCATTACGCCGTTTAAGTTGTTGGAAATGATCGAAGCGAATGCATCCATCATGCTCGAAAGGATTTCAGTATTGATGTTGGTCATTTGAATGGCTTGCTGATTTTCAGTGAGCACATCTTCGAGCAGGTCCTGGTCATCTTCATAATAATTGAATATCTGGGTCCGCTGGACCCGCTCCATCATCACTTCGTTCGAGCGCAGCGCGGTGGCAAAATAAGTCAGGCTCTTCTGATATTTGAGTAGTTCCAGCACTTCGCGGTTACGGGTGGATTGCTGCAATTGGTCCTCAATCGCTTCGGTCATGCGATTGATCTCGCGCAGATGGGTAAGATAACGCGTGGCTGTCTCGAGGAAGATATACAATGCAAAACGATAACGTTTACCTGTTTTAAGCAGGCGATATTTTCCATTTGCAAGCACCTTGAACATTTCCTTGTCAAAGCGGCAAATGGTGACAATCATATTTCCTTTGATCAGGATGCCGAGCGGAATGGTAATATAGGGAATATCACTGTCGGGCTGGCGATGGGGAATTCGAATCAGGATGAATGTGTAATCATCATCGCGTTCTATACGCGGCATTTCATCAAGGTCTAGGGAATAGTTGATGTAATCACTATCTATCCCCCAATCCACAAGTTTTTGAATTTCCTCGGGAGTCGGATCCACGGCTTTGACCCACACGCCATTCGCCATGGATTCGAGCTGTTCGAGCCCGTGCTCTGTTGTTTTGTAGATGGTGAGCATGCAAACCTCCTTGCGTGGAATCATCACGCAGGAGGCGAGCTCACCTCCTTCGTGATGTCATCGATGTGATATTGAAATGCGTGCCTCGCCCAGCGGCCGGTACTAGGCGGTTGACTCTCGGTAGAACCTGGGTCGCTCTCGTCATTAAGAAACATCATTTATCCTTGCCGTTATTAGCGGCGGTTGTATTTTACGCCCGTTGAATGGATTCCACAACTGTCCTATAGATCGAATTTTCCTGAATTTATCGTGAGGACTCGTATATTGCGCGACAGACGGTGAATGAATAGCCTGCTCATTTTCTAATTTTCCGCTTATAAGGCCTGAGACTGAGGTGTGCCTCTCAGGAGAAAAAAGCCTGCTATGCCAGCGACCAAGGATGCAAATAGAATGCCAGATTTCGCCGTTTCCAATGAGGGTGACTCGCCAAAGGCCAGCCTCGAGATGAAGAGTGACATGGTGAAACCGATCGCTGCCAGCCAGCTCACGCCGTAGATATACTGCCAGTTGACTCCCTCCGGAAGGTCAGCCAGCTTGCTTTTCACAATCAGCCAGGAAAATAAAGTAATACCGATCTGTTTCCCGATGATGAGACCAAAGATCACACCCAAACTGATTCGGTTCGTCAGGGGAGAGAGGAAGTCCCCTCCGAGCACCACACCTGCATTCGCCAGTGCAAAGACTGGCATGATCGCATAAGCCACCCACGGGTGCAGGTCGTGTTCCAGTCTTTGCAGGGGTGTCTCAGCATGCTCGGCAAGTTCTTCGAGTGTTTGCACAGCAGAGCGTTGGGTCGAGCTGAGGTATTCATCTCCTTCATCGGATTTTTCAAATTCATTCAAGATCGCACGGCTGTGCTTCACGAATTCCTTGTCATTAATGCGCGCCCGCGACGGGATGGTCATGGCAAGCAATACTCCCGCAACCGTAGCATGGACTCCTGAGCTCAGGAAAGCCAGCCATAAGCCAATCCCAAGTATCGAATAGACAAGCAGGTTTCGAACGCCAAGCATGTTACAGATTGCCAAGAGCACAAGGAGAACAGCAGCTATTCCCAGGCTGATCCACGCGATCTCCGTGGTGTAAAAGATGGCGATGATCAGTACCGCGCCAAGGTCGTCCACCACTGCGACCGCGGTGAGAAACACTTTGAGAGAAACAGGCACATTTTTTCCGAGCAAAGCCAGCACACCGAGCGCGAAGGCAATATCTGTAGCCATCGGGATACCCCAGCCCGACCTGCCTATCGTGTCCTGGTTGAAAGCGATGTAAATGATCGCAGGGAAGACCATACCTCCAATGGCAGCCGCAACCGGCAGGATCGCTTTTCGGAAGGATGCCAGTTCGCCGATCAATATCTCGCGCTTGATCTCCAAACCCACCACGAAAAAGAAGATCGCCATCAAGCCATCGTTGATCCATAATAATAAAGGCTTGGAAAGCTCATGATCCCCATAGCCGAAAGTCAACTTGTTTTCCCAGAAGGAATGATAACTTTCATTCCATGCAGAATTTGACCAGATTAGTGCAATGAGTGTAAAAACAAGCAGCAGAATGCCGCTGGAGGCCTCCTGTTGCAGGAACTCCTGTAAGGGCGATAAAAGTTTTTCTGCGGGGGTAGGTTTAACTGGGATTTTCTTGTTTTTTGCCACACCAATCTCCTGACCTGATAATATGTTGAGAGGTCATTATAAAATAAAAGTGGCGGACGTTTGTCCGCCTCTGAGCAAGTTACTCGTCCCCTTCATCGCTGGCAATGCCGGGCTGCTCCACCCGAATCACCTCTCCGTGCACATTAATGATTATCTTGAAGCCCGTCATCCCCAGATAGGCCCGCATATCTTCGGGAATACCCACCTGCATCAATTGGTCGAGTTGCTTATCGAAGTTCTTGAGTTGCTGCTCGATCATCGCCTTTGAAAAAATATCTTCCTGGCCGAGCATCTTGGCAGTTTGCTCAGATAGATATTCTTCGCTGCCTTTCATCGACTCGGCAATCTGACCAAGCACTTGCCGATCCACCTGTTCCGAGGGGATATGACGTCGAAAACCTGCATCGTCCACCACATAGCAAGGCTCATCGCCGATAAGAGCCGTTTCGGCAATGTTGCCGAATTCATCAATGACAAGACCGGCAAAGAGAGGTTGGCGGGCCATTAACTGCTCTGTTTTCCTTCCACCGCCGCAAGCAAAATTCCTGCGGCAATGCCGAGACGGCGGTCCAGCAGGCGACCCATATCCATACTGAAGTCCAGGTCCAACTCGTAGCGGAAGGGATTGAAGTTCTGCCTGAGATCGGCAACACGCGTCTCGCCGAAGGTCATGTCATAGTTCTGAGGCAGCAGAGAACCTAAAAGCAGGCGGCGCAGGAGCGCCAATGGGACACTGTCTTCGAAAAGTTTTCCCACGATATTATCGTTGACATCCAGCACCTGCCACTCATCGCGCAGGATCGAACTCAGGCCCTTGCGCCGCAACGTGCCCACCTTTTGATTGTAGGCTGCGTCCATCACATCGTATGCGGCAGAGAAATCAACGATCTGGCGCGCCTTGATGCTTAGCACTTCCTGCGTCTTGTTTTCATCAGCATACACGCGGATATCCTCGCGCAGGCGAAACATCTTCTGCTCGCTGAACAGCACAAGATTACCCATCGGGTCATAGACACGGAACTTGCCAGTCAGCGCGAGGGCCTGACGTTTGAGCAAATAATTTGGATGTTGAAATATGGGGTTCACGTTCTCTCCTTGAAAAATAATAGTTGGGACTTTGCGCAGCAGCCTGCGGGTCAGTCGCCTTCCAATGAACGGCTATAAAATCAGACGATCTCGACTCGTGTGCCTTCCCCCGGTATATGGATATAATCCTCGTCGGGCGGGACATTGGGCTTGGTCCAGCGATAAAGGAACTTCGCGGCCTCTGACGGCAGGTTCACACAGCCGTGGCTGCGTGGCCGGCCATAATCATTATGCCAGTACGTCCCATGGAAGGCGTTGCCCGCGCCTGTAAAGAACGCGCACCATGGCACACCGGGCAGATTATAGATGTTCTCAATTGCATCGCCCTGGTTGGTCATGTAGATGGAAGGTCCTTTATGATACGTACGGAATTCGCCCTGCGGAGTTTCGGTGCCTTTTGCGCCACTCGAACAACGCTGTGAAAAGACCAGTTTCTCCCCCTCAAATGCTGTCACCAGCTGTGCTTTTAGATCTACGATGATGCTTTTCTCCTCATCAGGCACATCCGGCGATAACGCGGATAATTCATCATTTGGTACAAGCCGCATATCATGCGAGGGGACGTAAAATAATTTCTTAAGATGAAAATCGTAAATCTCGTACCAGATGCTCTTCTCAGCGCGCGTGACGATATATCTCTGTACCCAGTGTGTCGTGCCATAATATAGGCGGTAGCCGCGCTCTGCATACACATAAGGCTCTTCTTTTGTATCGCAGAATGGAACGACGATTTCTCCAACCTGCCCTTTTTCAGAGATATTGAATATGGGCTTTTGGTAATTCGTTTCCACAGGCTGTACCCAGCCGGAATAGGTATAACCTTCATTATTGACTTGATACCACACATTATTGAACGGATTCCCCTGTTCGCCATTCTCATCTATCGAAGTGATGTCCACGACTTCATCTCGGCCGAAGTAATGTATTTTGTTGGCGATGAATGCGGGCCCGTCATAAAGAGGGATGCCGCTCAATGTGATCCGTCCCTGCTTGATCGGTGAGGCGGTAAAGGCGTGGTCAAGGTGAAGTTCGGACAGTGCAAATGCAAGCGAGCCAGTGCTGGCTAGTTTGAGAAAGTCACGTCTGGTAAGCTGGGGATTAAGCATGGGGTAAGTTTAACCGCGATCCCCAAAAAACGGGGACATGAGAAGCGTGGTGCGCGAAGATTATTACTCTTTTCTTATACTTTCGAAGAGCTCAAGCCGCCGTCCCCGGCGGCGAGAACACCGCCTCCAGCATCGCATGACGATGTGTCTTATACTTTGATCTCCACTTTCGTCCCCACATATCCATAGATAAGTTGCTTATCGGGGGGCACGGCGGGTATCGTCCAGCGGAAGAGCCATTTGGCGGCTTGAGGAGTCAGGTTGATGCAGCCATGACTGCGCGGGCGGCCATAGTCGTTGTGCCAGTATGTCCCATGGAGGGAGATTCCGCCCTCGGTGATGTACAGAACCCAGGGCACGCCTGGCAGGTCGAAACCGCTGGACGCAATGTCGCCAGTAGCCATGTGCCGTGTAGCACGCTTATGATAGGTGATAAATTCTCCGGTTGGCGTTGTATATTTTCCGCTTTGTCGTTTTCCACCGGTAGAGACGCGCGCGGCAAACACTAATTCTCCACTCTCGTGCGCCATGAGCAGCTGATCGTCCAAACGCACTTCGACCCGCTTGTCCCTGCCGGAAACATGCGGAGATAACGGAGCCAGCTCCTCGGCGGTTAGGATGCGTATGTGTTGGACGGGGACATAATAAGACATTTTATTTTTATCGTCCCGCAGGGAGTACCACATGCTCCCATCTGCTTCGTTACTTACGCTGGCTTCTATCCAATGGGTGCTTTCATAGTAGAGACGATAAACGACGTCTGCGTTCCGGTCTGCTTCCAGGCGCGCTTCCGTATACGGAACGCTAACCTCCCCTAGGGCGCCTCTACGCGAAATGGTCTGCGGCTCGTTCAGGATCGTGCGGACAGGCTGGACACTGCCGGAATAAATGTAACCACCCTCCGCAACCTGATACCAGACGCGGTTATAAGCGGTTTCATCCTCACTGACGGTTGTATTCGTAATTGGCAATATCAGATCGTGCCAGTACAGATTGAGTCGTTTGGCTTTAAAGTCAGGTTCGTCATACTCCCAGATGGTACGGTCAATGACGCGGCCCTGCAGGTTATCAAAATCATCTTGTTGAAGAAATTTCAAGGGCAGGTTCGGCAGCACCATTCCCATCAAGCCAAAGCCGCTTAATTTCAGAAAATCACGCCGGGAAAGAACGGCTTTGCTCATATTGAAACAATTGCCAGGGAGACACAGAGTCACAGAGAATTATTTTTCTCTGAGTCACCGTGTTTCTGTGACTGATCTGCTAATAATGCACGTTCACCACGGTGCCCAGGTAGGACCAGTTATACAACCAGGCCGCATCGTCAATGCTCAGATTTACACAACCGTGACTCATCGGTGTTCCAAAATTATTGTGCCAGTATGTGCCGTGCAATCCATAGTCTCCATGAAAATACATGATATATGGAACATCAGGGAGAAAATAACCGGGACCGCGCATATTGCCGGAACGGAGTCTGATATAGACCTTAAATTTACCTGTCACAGTTGGGGTCCGCCATGTGCCTGTTGAAACAATAAATGAATTCACAATTATGTCCCCTTCATAAGCATAGACACGCTGGTTGGTGAGGTCTACATCGATCCAGCGCACGCCGTTTCCACTACTGGCAACGTCTGGCTTTGGCCCGGAAGAGGTGGGCGGAACATATTCGCTCGTGGGAGTATCAGGGATGATCTCCATCGCCAGCGTGCCGGGTGTTTCCGTCGCTTCGGGAGTTTGTGAAGCAATCGGCGTGTCGGTCGGAATTTCTGTCGGCGTTGACGTTGGCCTCTTGGTGGGTCTGGATGTGGGTGGAAGATCCGTTGGAACATCCGTCGGTGTGGATGCAAGCTGGGGAGCGAAAGCACTCACATTAATAGGAGTGAGCTCGGTCTTCGGGATCTCGACAGGTGCCCAGAGATTTTCCTGTGTAGGCACAGGTGCACTGACGCTTCTCACAATGGATGCAAGCGCAGGACTGGTCAATGCAAACAATGCGATCAATCCGACCAGCATGCATCCTGCGCCAATCAATAAAGCGGGATAAAGCCAGTTTATTCCCTTTGACTCTAGTTCAGGGAAGGGAATTGCTGTTTGATAAGCATGCTTCTCCTCGATCTTTGCAACCTCTTCGTTTCGAGAACTCCCTGTGATCGCAACACTGGCGTTTGAAGCTCGAGCCTGTTCCAACCGGCCCGAAGCCCATTCCACGCCTTTGTGGGCGCGCATGCTTTCAGGCTTCAGCTCCAATGCTCTCCGGGCATACGCGAGCGCATCCTGTGGATTCGGGTCGGATGCGGCCAGCACCAGCCACACATCCTCCATTTCCGGCGCAAGCAGGGCGGCCCGCTCGCCCAATTGCCGCGCGGACTTCGGGTCGCCGCGCCGCAGTGCCTCGCGTGCTTTAACTACATACTCATAGGCTTCGACAATTTTGCTGTTCATAAGATGACCTTTAATGAAAACTATCAACTTGCAAAAATTTATGTGACAAAAATTATGTGACAGGTTGTAAGCCTGACGCTACCATTGAATTTCTACTGGTGTGCCGATCTCGGCCCAATCATATAACACCTGTGCTTCGTATGTCCCGAGGACTACACAGCCATAGGAAACCGGTCTGCCCAGAAAGCCAGTCCACAAGGTGGCGCCGTTCGCCAGAATGGGTAAAGCGTGAATGCCATTTTCCAAGCCGTGAGAGTAGTAAATGCCCAGCCAGTTTGGCATCCAGAGATTCCAGGTTGAGGCATAGGCATTTGGTAGTTTGGTTTGCACAGCAAATGTGCCGATGCGCGTGGAATTTTCAATGCCAGTGGAGGCCACAAAACTGTAGGCCAGCGCATCGCCTTCATACATGTACATGTGCTGTTCTGAAATATCCACGAGGATGTACTTTAAGCCTCCGTACGAGGGCACAGGTCGAGATACTGATTCCTGCGTGGCAGAGAGAGGCACATTTTCCACGATTTCCATTACCATGGATCCGGGAGTTTCAGTAATAGGAGGCATGGTTGGAATAATGGTAGATGTAGCTGTATAAGAAAGCTTGGGAACATTCGAATATGCCCACAGGTTTTCCTGAGTTGCCGTGGGAGGCGCGCCAAGCTCATTGATGCGGGATGCGTTCGCGGGGGATGAAACGATAAAAAAAATGAGTCCGGTTCCCATACATATCAAGATCAGCCATAGACCCAAAAAGAAGCGATTGCGTCCGTTTGAAAAGAGCGCATTCATGGCGTGAGGCTGGGAATGGGAGTGGGTTCGACGTTCTCGTTATTTGCGAAGCATAGAATTCCTTCCACCACTCCCGCCGCGACGCGGTCGGTCTGCTTTGTAAGCATCTCGCGGTCGAGATTGAGGAACCCGGTTTCGATAATGGCGGCAACCGTGCTTGGGTCAATTTCGCGGAAGGCATGATACTCACGCATATCGCCGGTGATGCTTCCGGCGTGGAAGGTCATGTTCGTGATGCCCTGGTAGCGATCCACGAGGCAGGCGGTGAGGCGGTTGGCGCGATTGAGGTCGTTGGTATTGAGCGCCGCAGCCACTTTGAAGCCGGTGGCTTCGTCGTTTACATATTCGCATGAATCGTTATGGATGGAAACAATAGCAAGGGCGCGATACCCGTTCAGACGCGTATCGAATTCGCGCAATAGATCCACCTGATAGCCTTTTTGTGTCAGTTGCTGCTGTACCAGCGCGGCGATCTCCAGGTTGACATCTGCCTCTGTAAGTGTGACTTCGCCGTTCCCATCGCGGCAGACAGCTCCTGAATCATTTCCTGAATGCCCTGCAACGATCCCAATGCGCAGTTGCGGTTGTGGTGTAAAGACAGTATCAACCTGCTGAGGGGTGAGGAGCACACTTAACCGTTCGTAGACGTTGCCCGAGATCAGTCCCCGTGAAGGCAGGGCAGTAAAGAGCGTTGCCAATAAAATGGCAACACCAAGCGTGGTTTGCAGGGCTCGTAGGGGGCGAACGCGGCTGCGACGCGCAGGACGGGAGGACGCTGAATCCATATCGCTTTCGTGTAATAGTACCTTATTAAGAGATTAATGTACAAGGGTTAAGAGGTTACGGCTACGCTCATCATTCCGTTTTTTGTCTTGACTTACCCACATCTCACCATTATGATGAAAACCCATCGGAGAAATTATGACTATTGATTCAGAACAACTTCGCCGCGCCATGCGTGCCTGGACGACTGGCGTGGCTGTGATCACAGCCACGCATGACGGCCAGCAGTATGGCATGACCGTTAACTCGTTCACCTCTGTTTCCTTGGAGCCGCCGCTGATCGCGGTTACCTTGAAACAATTAACACACACGCATGAGTTAGTGGTAAAGTCCGGTGAATTCTCGATCACAATTCTTTCGTCTGACCAGAAGGAACTGGCAGACCGCTTTGCAGGAAAAATCCCTGAGGTCAAGGATCGTTTTGCAGGAGTGCCCACTGAAAAACTTGATATGGATGCGCCCCTGCTGAGAGGTGGCATCGCCTATTTCAATTGCCGTGTGGTGAATTCGTATCCCGTTGGGGAGAATACGTTTTTCCTGGCGGAGGTCACCGCCGCGAGCGGTGAGGGCAATGGTGAACCGTTGGTGTATCATAACCGGGTATATTGGAAATTGACCTTACCCATACCCAGTTCTCCTTCAATTTCCAGGAATTTGGAGGAGAGCCAGGGAGGCGGTACAACGTATGGACAATAAACTTACTCCGGAAGAGCAAAAAGCCTTGATCCAGCTGGCGCGTGAGGCCATCGAATGCGGGGTTAAAGGCGAAAAGTTATTGCCTCTGGATCAATCTTCCCTATCATTCCACTTGCGCGAGCAAGGGGCGTCATTCATCACGCTCACCATGCATGGACAACTACGCGGCTGCATCGGCGCACTGGAGCCCTATCAGCCGCTTGCTGATGATGTACGTGAACATGCTGTCGCCGCCGCGCTTGAAGACCCACGCTTTCCTCCCGTGCAATTAAATGAATTAAACGGGATCAAGATCGAGGTCTCGCGCTTGACGCGTCCCATCCCGCTTGAATATACGGACGCGGATGACCTGTTATCCAAACTACACCCGCATGTGGATGGCGTCATTTTGCGCGATGCCGCAGGTCGCCACGCCACGTTCCTCCCGCAAGTCTGGGAGAAGATCCGTAATCCCGCAGATTTCATGGATAATCTTTGCTATAAGATGGGCGTAAACCATGGCTCGTGGCGGAGCGGGCATTTCGATGTGCTCACATATCAGGTGGAGGAATTTCACGAGTAGGGTAAAATCGGCACATGGCTGACGACGCAGTTTTCCAGGAAGCAGTAGATGCCTTGCGTGAGGGGAACAAAACACGTGCACGCGAATTGCTCACGGGTTTGCTCAAAGACAATCAGAACAACGCAACATATTGGGTTTGGATGAGTTCCACGGTGGATACCACCAAGGAGCGGATTTACTGTCTGCAGACAGCGTTCAAGCTGGACCCTGAAAATGCCGCTGCGAAACGCGGCTTGATCCTGCACGGCGCGTTGCCGCCGGATGATACTGTTCAGCCTTTTCCAGTAAACCGGCCGCGCGCCTGGGAGGAAAAACTTTTGCTGGCGCACGAAAAGCCCAAACCGAAAGGCTGGCAGGCAATCAAAGCCAGCCCGGTAGCTCGTCTGGGCGGATTCGTTGCGCTGGGTGCAGTCCTTATCGGCGCGGTGGTATTCGGTCTCATCCTCCCGAATGTGAACCAAGGGGCTCTTCCAGCCACAAGGACACCCGGGCCTTCACCAACTTATACCCTCACCCCCACCGCTCGGAATGCAACTGCACAACCTGTTCTGGTAAATACTTCTGCTCCTCTTTCTGACTTACTGCCTGTGCCTTATACGCCCACGGCTTTATACGTGAATACGCCGCGCCCACCGCAATCACAAGATACGTATCGCGCTGTGAGAGCTGCGTTTGCAAGAGGCGATTGGGATGAGGTCATACGCGGGATGCAGGAAGTGATCAGGCTGGAACCCGATGCCGCAGATACATATTATTACATTGGTGAAGCCTATCGTTTTAAAGGCGATTATGGGAATGCTTTCCAGCAATATCAACTGGCGCGGGAAAAAGACCCGGACTTTGGCGCTGCGTATGTTGGCATGGCGCGTGCCAGGCTGGCAACTGACCCGAACGCGGATGTCCTTCCACTTTTGGATGATGCCATCCGCCTGGACCCTAACTTCGGCGAAGCCTATCTCGAACGCGCCAAGATTAAATTGAGAGATAATGATGTCCAGGGTGCGCTGACTGACCTGAGCCTGTCAAACCGCCTTCTGCCGAATTCACCCCTTGTTTATTTTTATCTTGCACAGGCACGCCAGAGGGAGGGTGAACTCGGCCTCGCGCTCAATGCTGCCAGGCGCGCCAACGAACTGGATGTAACCATGCTGCCTGTATATCTTTTGCTCGGGGAGATCTATGCGGAAGCGGGGAGTGATGAAGAGGCAGCAACTGCTTTGCAGATCTACCTCAAATACGCGCCCGAGGACAGCGCCGCATATTTATTATTAGGCAGGATGCACTTTAATAATAGAGAGTACGAGGAAACGGTCACTACTATAAACAGAGCTATCGCGCTGGATAGAAACCGGCGCGAAGCGTATTTGTATCGTTTCTTATCGAATGTGGAACTTGGCAACGGCGACCAGGCCGAGGAGGATATCAATAGCGTTTTGTTGTTTTATCCAGATGCGTTTGATGTCCATCTTGGAATTCTCCGCACACATTTGCTGCAGGGACGAAATGGAAGTGCGCTGCTGGAATTGGACAAGACCGAAGCGCTCGCAGAAACAGATGAGCAAAAGGCGCTGGTCTACTTCTGGGGTGCCATTGTCTACGAAAGGCGCGATGATCCTGATCATGCCGCCGAGTACTGGCAGCTGCTGCTGGATTTGCCCGAAGATGCCATGACCGAGGACATGCGCGCCGAAGCGGAGGAGCATCTGTCCACCCTTGTTACCGCTACCGCGACGCCTTCGCGAACTCTCACCCCACGACCACGCACTCCAACTCCGACGAAGACCAGAACTCCAACGCGGACCCCGACCCGAACACCGACCCCAACACCGTAATCAAAAAGGCGACTGTGAAAACGTGCTGGAATCCCCGTTTACTATTAAGTTGACAATATATTTCTCATAGAAAACACGGTAGTTGAGATGCTTCAATATGAAGAATTACCGGAGAGCATTTATGTCAACAAGCCGTACAAAAGTGATTGTGATTATATGCCTATCTCTGTGTTTTGGCGTAATACTATGTATCTTCGGATATACACGTATAAGATCGTTGCTAGACATAATGGAAGTGGGTAGCAACAGTCAAGCACCTATCAGAAGCCTTAGATTAACAATTGACAATAGCCAACGGGGGGAACTTTTTGATCAATTGCGTAAATTTGCGAAAAAACATGGTTTCGAGTATGAACTAACAGACTTTAATACAAATGGTGAAAACTTCCAGTTTGAGATGTCACGAGATGACATTAGTATCATTGCTGGCGATGTTCCCCCAGATGCAACTTTAGTTTTTATCAGATTTTACGCTAAGTATCCTGGATATCCAGTGGATGAAGAGACAATTGACGCTTTGCTA